>JAEUJM010000042.1 GCA_016794585.1 Acidimicrobiales bacterium | reverse complement strand
CGGGACGGGGTCGAACGAGTAGGACCCCGGGAACCGGGGCGCCGTGCGGCGCCGACGGGACGGGGCAGCGACGGCGGAAGGTTCGGCCGGTCGAGGACGTGCGGCTTGTGGGACCGTGCCCCCGACCGGCCGTGTCGCGTCCGGGCCGGCGTCGGACACCTCGGACTCGCCCTGATGGCCGTACGCCATTTTTACGTTCCCCGTGGCAGGCTGGCAGCCGACGCCGACGGGGACCCCGAGGCGGTACGCGCCCCGCCCACCACCAGCAGGCTGATCAACGACGTGGACACGAGAGACGACACTGTACTTCCCGCCCCGCAAGCGGCCCCGGGCACGGACGACCCCGTTCGCCCGGGGGAGTCGGGCGAGATCGGCGGCGCCGGTGACGGGAGCGACGCCGTGACCGGTGGCCGGCCCCGCTACCACCGCCTGCGCTGGGCGCTCGTCATCGTGGCCGCGCTGCTGTTCGTGGCCTTCGTCGCGTCGATGTTCATCCGGCTGCCGTACTACCTGATCGCGCCCGGCTCGGTGCGGGCCACCGAGCCGCTGGTGTCCGTGGAAGGCGGGCCGGAGCACCCGCCGGAGGAGGGCGCCATCTTCTTCACCACGGTGTCGACCCGCCCGGCCCGGGCCCTCACGGCTTTCCTCGGGTGGCTCGACCCCGACACCGACGTCGTGGACGAGGAGGTGGTCCTCGGGGACCACAGCGCCGAGGAGAACCGCCAGGTGAACCTCCAGATGATGGACAACTCGGTCGACGTCGCCGCCGAGGTGGCCTTCGAGCACCTGGGCTTCGACGTCGAGTCGGGCACCGGGGCCGTGATCCTCGGGGTGGCCCCGGATCTCCCCGTGGCCGAGATCGCCCGGCCCGGCGACGTGATCGTCGCCGTCGACGGCCACCGCACCGACACCTCGGACGAGGTGGTCGAGCGCATCCAGGCGCACGAGCCCGGCGACGAGGTGCGCCTCCGCCTCGAGCGGGACCCGAGCTCGATCGAGCCGGTCGACGAGGGTGCGGAGGGTGAGGACGAGGGCGAGGAGCGCGAGGACGAGGGCGGCGACGACGAGGGGGGCGCCACGGCGTCACCCGACGAGCCGCTGCCCGTGCGCACCGAGGTGGTCGAGCTGGGCGCCCAGCCCGACGACCCCGATCGACCCCTGCTCGGGGTGAACCTCGGCACCCGCGACCAGGTGCTCGACCTCCCCTTCCCGGTGGCCATCGACACCGGCCAGGTCGGCGGCCCCTCCGCGGGCCTCGCCTTCACCCTTGCTGTGCTGGACGTCCTCACGCCGGGCGAGATCACCGGTGGGGCGCAGGTCGCGGTCACGGGCACCATCGACGGGAACGGCAACGTCGGGCCCATCGGCGGCATCGGCCAGAAGGCCGCCGCCGTGCGTGAGGCCGGCGCCGACGTGTTCCTCGTCCCTGCCAGCGAGGCCGACCAGGCCCGGGCCCGGGCCGGCGACGTGGAGGTCATCGGCGTCGAGACCCTCGACGACGCCCTCCGCGCCCTCGACGCGCTGGGCGGCAACGCCCTCGACCTCGAGGCGCCCGAGGTGGATCAGTCCGCCGACGGCTGAGCGGTCGTACCATCGGAGGCGATGTCCGCCTCCGGCCCGATCGACCCCGACCGACTGGCGGCCACCGAGTTCTCCACGGCGTTCCGGGGCTACGACACGGGTGAGGTGCGAGCGCTGCTGCACTCGGTGGGCGAGGCCCTGCGCGAGGCGGCCGAGCGCGAACACGAGCTCCGTGAGCAGCTCGGCCGGGCCGAGGCCCACCTCCGGGAGCTGCGGGAGACCTCGGCGGCGCGGATCGAGGAGGCGGCCGAGGACGCGCGCCGCGAGGGTCGCGAGATGGTGGCCGAGGCGCAGCGGGTGCGCGAGCGGATGCTGGGCGACCTGGCCCGCCGTCGCCGCAACGCCCGCCAACAGGTCGAGCAGCTGATGGCGGGGCGCGAACGCCTGCTCGAGGCCTTCGACAGCGCCCGCCAGACCATCGACGCCGCCACCCAGGACATGCGGGGCGCGCTGCCCGAGGCCCGCCTGGCGGCCGAGGCGGCCGGTCGGCGCTTCGACCAGGACGTGGCCGGCGAGGACGACGAGGTGGCGGTCGCTGCCCTCGAGGACGAGATCGAGGCCGCCCGTCTCGTGGGCCTGCCTCTCGTGGCCCCCGGCCCCGAGCCTGAAGCGGCGGCGCCGGAGCCGGAGCCCGGCCGCACCGAGGGCTCGCTGCTGGGCGAGCGCGACGTGCGGGAGATGCCCCCGGTCGAGCTGGGTGCCGACTTCGAGGACGTGCGCATCGTGCCCCTCGAGGCCCCCATCGACGCGGACACCGACGCCGACGGTGCGGACGGTGTCGGTCAGGTCGAGGACGACGGGTCCAAGCCGAGCGAGGCCGACGACACCCACGACACCGGGGAGGTCGAGACAGGCGACGACGAGCTCGACGCCTCCGCGACCGACGGGGCGGACCAGGCCGAGGGCGACGGTCCCGGGGGTGGAGCGGAGGCGGAGGACCCCGCGGCCGACGATGGGCCGGCGGTGGACGCGGCGGCCAGCGCCGACGAGGACGGGGCGGCGACGGCGGACGACTCGACCACGGCGGACGCCGACGACGCCGTCACCGCCGAGCACGACGCCACCGAGTATGCCGACGATGAGGACGCCGACGCCGACGAGGCGGCCCCCGGGCTGTCGCCGGTCGATCCCGGCCACCTCGACGATCTCTTCGCCAGCCTCCGGGCGGCCCGCGCCGAGGCGGTGTCCGACGCCCGGTCCGTGCTCGAGCGGACCGGCGCCGATCCCGACACCGACGCCGATCCCGACACCGGCACCGGCACCGGCACCGGCACCGGCACCGATCCCGACACCGACGGTCTCGATGCCGATGCCCTCGAGGAGGCCACCCTCGACGACGAACCGGCCGCTCCCGCCGAGCCGGCCGCAGCGGCGTCGGCAGACGCAGAGCCTCAGCCCGAGGTCGCGCCGGCGCCCGAGCCCGAGCCCGACCCCCAGCTCGCCACCCCCGACGAGGACGTGCTTTCCGAGCCGCTCGTCCAGGGGTCGGACGCGGCGTCCGTCGAGGACGCGCCCGACGAGCCGGTCGCCGACCCGTCACCGCCGCTGGACGTCGAGGCCACCATCGCCGCCGCCGGAGAGCGGCTGGCCAGCGCGCTCAAGCGGGTGCTGGCGGTCGAGCAGAACGAGCTGCTCGACCGCCTGCGTCAGGTGGGGCGCGGGCAGCGGGCCGACGAGCCTGGCGTGCTCGGGGACCCGGCCGATCTGGTGGCCCGCTTCGCGTCGGCCGCGGAGGCTCCCCTCGCCGAGGTGGCCGGAGCGGCCATGGCCTCGACCGGACCGGGCAAGCGGGCCCGGCTTCCGGCCGTCGAGCCCTTGGCGACGGCCGCCGCCACCGAGCTGGTCGAGCCGTTGCACGAGCGGTTGACCCGCAGCTTCGGCGAGGCGGGCACCGACACAGCTGAGGCATCGGCCCGGGCACGCGCCACCTTCCGGGAGTGGAAGACCCGTCGCGTCGGCGCCGGGTCGGCCGACGCCGCCCGCGGCGCGTTCCACGCCGGCCTGCTGGCCGGGGTGGGCCGGTCCGCCGCGCTGGTGTGGGCCCTCGACGACGAGGACGCGGCGTGCCCCGAGTGCGCCGACAACGCACTGGCCGGTCCGGTCGGCCGCGGGCACCGGTTCCCGACCGGCCACCGTCACCCGCCGGCCCACGACGGCTGTCGTTGCACGTTGGTGGTGGCCGAGGAGCCCAGTCCATGATCGACCTGTCGAGCGACACCGCCACCCGCCCGACCCCGGCCATGCGCCAGGCCATCGCCGGCGCCGAGGTGGGCGACGAGCAGCGGGGCGAGGATCCGACGGTCAACGAGCTGCAACGGCGGGTGGCCGAGCTGCTCGGTCAGGAGGACGCGCTGTTCGCCGTCACCGGCACGATGTGCAACCGGCTGGCGGTCGCGGCGCAGACCCAGCCCGGCGACGTCGTCGTGATCGAGCGCGACGCCCACCTGCTGCGCTACGAGACGGGCGGCCCGGCGGTCATGAGCGGTGTGCTGCTCGAGCAGCTGCCGGGCGACCGGGGCACGTTCACCGCGGCGCAGCTCGACGAGGTCCTCGTCGCCGGCACCGTGCACATCCCCGCCACCACGCTGGTTGCCCTCGAGCAGACCCACAACATGGCCGGCGGCGCCATCTGGCCCCTCGACCGCTATCGGGACGTGGCGGAGCTCGCCCACGAGCGGGGAGCCGCCGTGCACGTCGACGGCGCCCGGCTGCTGAACGCGGTCGTCGCCAGCGGAGTGGCCGCGGACGTGTGGGGCGGTCTCGTGGACACCGTCTGGATCGACTTCACCAAGGGCCTCGGCGCCCCCATCGGCGCGGTGATCGCCGGCCCGGCCGAGGTCATGGCCCGGGCCCGGCGCTTCAAGCACATGTTCGGGGCCGCCATGCGCCAGGCCGGGATCGCGGCGGCGGGGTGCCTGCACGCCCTCGACCACCACGTCGACCGTCTGGCCGACGACCACGCCAACGCCGCTCGCCTGGCCACGGGCCTCCGGGCGGCGGGCATCGGCGTCGAGGCGCCCGAGACGAACATGTTGTACTTCGACCCGCCCGACGGGTGGTCGCTGGGTGCCTTCCTCGCCGCCATCGAGGCCGAAGGCGTGCGGATGGGGCCCGTGGGCCGGCGGGTGCGGGCGGTCACCCACCTCGACGTCTCGGCGGCGGGGATCGAGGCGGCGATCGACGTCGTGGCGGCCCTCGTGGCCGGAGGTCCACCGGGGGCCGACCCCAGAGGTGCCCAGGTCCCCCGATAGGCTCACGGCGTCATGCGAGCGCCCACCGACATGCCCCGTGGACCGGGGGGCCGGGAACGGCGCCCCGGAGCCGGTCGGGGCCGCATCCTCCTCGTCGTCGCCGCGGTGGCCCTGTTCCTCCTGGCCACCTCGCTGCGCGGCATCGCCGGCTTCTACACCGATTACCTCTTCTTCGACTCGCTGGGGCTCCAGAAGGTGTGGAGCGGGGTGCTCGGGGCCAGGATCGCCCTCGGGCTGATCTTCACCGGCGTCTTCTTCGTCCTGTTGCTGGTCAACCTCATCATCGCCGACCGACTGGCGCCCAAGTTCCGGCCCGCCGGCCCCGAGGAGGAGCTCCTCGAGCGCTATCACCAGGCCGTGGGCCGGCGCTCCGGGGCCGTCCGGGTGGGGGTCGCGCTGCTCTTCGCGGTCATCGCCGGCTCCGGCGTGTCGAGCCAGTGGAACTCGTGGATCCTGTTCACCCACCGCGTGGACTTCGGGGTCACCGACCCGCTCTTCGACACCGACATCGGCTTCTACGTCTTCCAGTTGCCCTTCCTCAGCTTCGTGGTCAACTGGCTGTTCGCCGCGTTCATCATCATCTTCATCGTCACCGCGGTGGCCCACTACCTGAACGGCGGCATCCGGGTGCAGGCCCCGCTCCAGCGGGTCACCCCGCAGGTGAAGGCGCACCTGTCGGTGCTGCTCGGCATCCTCGCCCTCATCAAGGCCGCCGACTACTGGCTCCAGCGCTACGAGCTCACCACGTCCACCCGTGGGGTGGTCGAGGGCGCCACCTACACCGACGTCAACGCGCAGCTGCCCGCCATCTACCTGCTGCTACTGATCGCCCTGCTGTCGTTCTTCTTGTTCATCGCCAACATCTGGCGGCGCGGCTGGGTGCTGCCCGTGCTGGCGGTCGGCCTGTGGGCCTTCGTGGCCATCGTGGCCGGTGGGATCTACCCCACCTTCATCCAGCGCTTCCAGGTGCAGCCGGCGGAGTCCACGAAGGAGCGCCCGTACATCCGGGACAACATCGAGGCCACCCGGGCCGCGATGAACCTGGCCGAGGTCGAGACCCAGACCTTCGAGTACGACGAGGACCTCAGCGCGTCGGACCTCATCGACAACGCCGAGACCGTCCGCAACATCCGGTTGCTCGACCCGGCCATCGTGGCCGACACCTACGAGCGTCTCCAGGCCGACCGGGGCTTCTACCGCTTCAACGACCTCGACGTCGACCGCTACGAGCTCGACGGGCAGACCACCCAGGTGGTCATCGGGGCCCGTGAGCTCAACGAGGCGGGCGTGCCCCAGCAGTCCTGGGAGGGCAAGACGCTCGCCTTCACCCACGGTTACGGGGCGGCCATGGCCCCGGCCAACGCCGTGAACTCCGCTGGTCAGCCGGACTTCGTGGTGTCCGGGGTGCCGGTCACGTCGCCCGAGAACCTGCCCGTCGACCAGCCGCAGCTCTACATCGGCGAGGACCAGACCGGCTACGCCATCGTCGGCACCAACCGTCAAGAGGTCGACTACGTCGGCGACGACGATCAGACCGTCCCCTTCGAGTACGACGGCGAGGGCGGCGTCGAGCTCAACTCCTTCGTGCGCCAGGCGGCGTTCGCCCTCCGCTTCGGCGACATCGACCCCCTGATCTCCGACTTCGTCGAGGACAACTCGCGGCTGATCTTCCTGCGCGACGTCCGCCAGCGGGTGGAGACGCTGGCACCGTTCCTCCGCTACGACGCCGACCCGTACCCGGTGATCCTCGACGGGCGGATCTACTACGTGCTCGATGGATACACCACGAGCGCCATGTACCCCTACGCCGAGGCGGCCGACACCGAGCAACTCGACGCCCAGTCCGGCCTCAACGGTGCGTTCAACTACGTGCGCAACTCGGTCAAGGCCGTGGTCGACGCCTACGACGGCACCGTCGTGCTCTACGAGATGCCGGGCGAGGACCCCATCGTCGAGGCCTACCGAGAGGCCTTCCCCGAGCTGTTCGCCGACTTCGAGGACATGCCCGAGGGGCTCGAGGAGCACCTGCGCTACCCCGAGGACCTCTTCCGGGTCCAGACCAACATGTGGGCGCAGTACCACATCGGCGACGCCCAGGACTTCTACGAGCAGACCGACGGCTGGGAGGTCGCGCAGGATCCGGGCACCGACGTGACCGGGGCGGCGCAGACCGAGACCCGCAACGAGCAGGGCCAGGTCATCAGCACCCGCGAGCGGCGCATCGACCCCTACTACCTGCAGATGCGCCTGCCCGACCGCGAGAACGAGGAGTTCCTCATCCTGCGGTCGTTCGTGCCGGTGTCGGACAACGACGAGCGCAAGCAGCTGACGTCGTTCATGGTGGGGCTCTCCGACCCCGAGGACTACGGGCAGCTCCGCGTCTACGAGATGCCCAACCTCGAGGTGGACGGCCCCGCCATCGTCAACGCCAACATGTTGCAGAGCGAGGAGATCAGCCAGCGCATCAGCCTGCTCAACCAGCAGGGCTCGTCGGTGAAGCTGGGCAGCCTCCTGCTCATCCCCATCGAGGAGTCGCTCCTCTATGTGCGACCCCTGTACGTCGTGGCGCAGGGCGACACGCCCGTGCCCCAGTTGAAGAACGTGATCGTGGCCTTCGGTGACCAGGTCGAGATGCGGTCCACGCTGAAGGGCGCACTCGAGGCGATCTTCGGTGAGGCCCCGGACACCCTCGAGGAGACCCCCGGTGGGGACGACGTCGAGGATCCCGGCGGGGAGGACCTCGAAGCGCCCACCGGCACCGCCGAGGAGCAGATCGCCGCCCTGCTGCTGCAGGCCGAGGACCTGTTCGGGGAGGCCGACCAGGCCCTCGCCGACGGCGACCTGGGCACCTACCAGACGAAGGTCGACGAGGCCCGCGACCTCGTGCAGCAGGCCATCGACCTCGGCGCCGGCGACCTCAGTGGCGAGGACACGACCACCACCACGACCACGCCGCCTGACGGCAGCGCCTGACCCGGGTGGGTCGCAGCGGGCCCGAGGTCCTCGACTTCGGTCTGGGCAGCGAGGCGGCGGCCGAGGTCGAGGCGGCCATGGTCCGTGTCTCCGACGAGCTCGACGGCTGGGTGACCTTCGAGCCCCTCTTCGACGAAGAAGCCCTCCCGCCCGTCTCGCGCTCGTGGCTCGACGTGTTCTCGGCCCGCGGGCCCGCGCTCCCCGACGCCAGCTGGGTGCCGGGTGAGCGCAAGGGCGACCGGGTCACCCCGTTGTCGGTCGGGCTGCGCCATCCGTCGGGCGGTCGGGCCGTCGGGCGGCTGAACGATGCCGGCCTGCCCGTCCCCGAGGGGTGGCGCATGCTCCAGGACCACCCCAAGCGGGGCCTGGTGATCGAGGCCCGCCCTGGTGCCCCGGTGGACGCCAGCGTGATGCTCGAGTGGATGTTCGCGGCGCTCGCCGCCCTCACCCCGATGCCCCTCACCGGGCTCTGGCGAGCCACCTTCCACCGCCGGCGCTGACGCGGAGCGGACCGCCGGGACGCCGTCGTCCGGGCGCGTGCGTCGGGCGGCGTAGGGTCGGGCCTCCACGCCGCCCGTGCCGCGGGCGACGGCGAGCGGGACACGGACCGGCGCCTTGGACTTCCCCCACCTCACCAGCCCCGGGGCCATCGGCACCCTCACGCTGCCGAACCGCATCGCGATGTGCCCGATGGGCATCCTCTTCGGCGAGGAGGACGGAAGCGTCGGCGACCGTGAGGCCGCCTTCTACGAGCGCCGAGCTCGGGGTGGCGCCGGCCTGCTGATCCAGGGCACCGCGTGCGTGGCCTATCCGCACGGCGCCAACCACGAGCGCATGCCCGCGGTCTCCGACGACCGCTACCTGCCCGGGATGGAGCGCCTGGTCGCCGGCGTGCACCGCCAAGGGGGCCGCATCGCGGCGCAGCTCAACCACATGGGCTTCTACGCCTTCCTCGACCTCGTCGAGGGCCGGGGGCGGCTCGTGCCCTTCGAGCCCGCCCGGCCGTCCCCGGACGCGCTCAGCTTCCTGGCGCCCCGGGAGGAGATGGCCGCAATGAGCGCCCCGTTCCTCGCCCCCGGCGCCGAGCTCGGCTTCCGGGTGGCCGACGAGGACGACATCGCCTGGGTGGTCGACCGCTTCGCCGAGGCCGCCGAGCGCTGCGTGCGGGCTGGCTACGACGGCCTCGAGCTGCACGCCGGCCACGGCTACCTGCTCGACCAGTTCCTGTCCCCCCGCAACACCCGGACCGACGGCTGGGGTGGCGACCTCGAGGGCCGCGCCCGGCTGCTGCTGACGGTCATCGGCGCGATCCGCGAGCGGATCGGGGCGACGTTCCCGCTCTGGATGCGCATCAACGCCCGGGAGTACCACCGAGAGGTCGGCGAGGTGTTCGAGGAGCAGTGCGCGGTCATCGATCTCGCCCAGGCCGCGGGCATCGACGCTGTCCACGTCACCGCCTACGCCAACACCGACGTGGCCACGTCGGCCACCGACTCCTACGCGCCCCACACCGTCGGCGACCTGCCGGGCTTCGCCGCCGAGGTGCGACGCCGCACCGGTCTGCCCGTGATCACCTACGGCCGCTACGAGCCGGAGGAGGCCGAGCGCATCCTCGCCGACGGCGGCGCCGACGTGATCGCCTTCGGACGGCGGCTCCTGGCCGACCCCGACCTGCCCCGTCTGCTCGCCGGCGGCGAGCGCGAGGCCATCCGCCCCTGCGCCTACCAGTACCGGTGCATCGGCAACATCGCCCTGCGCGAGCGCGCCGAGTGCTCGATCAACGCCGACCTGGGCCGGGAGTCCGAGCCCGCGCTCGCGCTCGGGGGGTCGCGACGGGTCCTGGTCGTCGGGGGAGGGCCCGCGGGGATGGAGGTCGCCCGGCTGCTGGCCGGGGCGGGGGCCGACGTGCGCCTGCAGGAGGCGGCCGGTGCCCTCGGGGGGCGCCTGGCCGATGCCGGGGCGCTCGACGGCCCGCTGGCCCAGCTGCGGGACTGGCTGGAGGCCCAGGTGCGGGCCGCAGGGGTCGAAGTCGTCTGCGGCCGTCCGTTCGACGACCCGGCCGGCGCCGAGGGGTTCGACGACGTGGTGGTCGCCACCGGCGCGTCGTGGCAGCCCGCCGACCCGGCCCTGCCCGGCGCGCTCGGCGTGGCCGACCTGGGTGCCTGGCTGCGCGAGGACGACGGGACCGTCGGCGCGCGGGTGGCCGTGGTAGGCGTGGGCAAGGCCGGGCTGGCCATCGCCCGCGCCGCGGTCGACCGGGGCCGGACCGTGGTGCTGGTGAGCGCCGAGGCCTACGTGGCGCCCCAGCTGGGCATGCCCGGTCGGGCCCGGATGGTGGCCGACTACCTGGCGGCCGGCGGTGAGCTCCTCACCCGGGCCGCGCCGTCGTGGGACGGGTCCACGCTGCGGGTCGATGTCGGCGGCGGCGAGCTCCAGGAGCGCGCGGTCGACACCGTGATCCTCGCCGACCCGGTCCCGGTGCCGACGCCCGCATGGGCCGACGGGATCGTGGCGCCCACCCGGGTCCACGTCCTCGGCGACGCCGCCGGCCCCGGTGCCCTCGTCGGCGCGTTCCACGGCGCCGCCGACCTCGCCCGCACCATCGCCACGGCGGCGGACACCTGATCTCACTGCGTCACCCGGCACGGCGCCCTCGACGGTGTTTGACCCTTTCGCGCCGCGGCCTCGTTCTGGGATCACGCTGGTGGTGCCGGTGACGTCCCGGTGGTCCCGGAATGGAGCGGGTGCGTCAGACGTCGAGGGCGGCGACCACGGCGGGCCACCCCTCGACCACGCTGGGGAACGCCGGCGCCCAGCCGGTCGCTTCCTTGAACCGCGAGTTCGAGGCGCGGACGGAGCGGGTCATGATCGGCGCCCGACCCTCGGCGAAGCGGGCGACGGGGCGAGGTGGGCGGCGCAGGGGGCCGACCCCGAGGGCGTTGGCGATGGCCCGGTCGTTCTCGTTCCGGGTGAGGGGCTCGTCGTCGACCACGTTGTAGGCGCCGGCCGGCGCGCGGAGCGCGGCGGCCACGGCGGTCGCGGCGTCGTCGGCGTGCACGGGGGACCAGTAGGCGTCGCCGGGGCCGAGTGCGGTGCTGATGCGCCGACGGGCCATTCGGAAGGTGTCGTGGGTGTAGGACGACTCGGGGCCGTAGAAGTTGCCGAAGCGCAGGACGACGCCGACGGCGCCGGCGGCCGTGACGCGGGCGGTGTTGGCCTCGGCGTGCTGCACCCCCTCGAGGCCGGGCGGCGGGTCAAGGGGCTCGTCCTCGTCGATCCACGCGTCGCCATGGTCGGCGTAGGCGAAGGCGAGGGCCTCCTGCACGTAGCGCTCGGCGCCGTGGTCGAGGGTGGCATCGGCGAGGTGGTTGGACACCTCGTGGCGGATGCGCTCGTTCTCGGCCCAGGCGGCGGCCCGCCACGCCTTGGCCGTCGGCGGGATCTTGGTGGTGAGGTTGACGATCACGTCGTGGCCGTCGGTGGCGCCCTTGACCGCGGCGGCGTCGAAGAGGTCCACGGCGACGGGATCGGCGCCCAGCGCCCGCAGGGCGGCGGCCTTCTCGGGGGAGCGGGCCACGGCGGTGACGCGGTGCCCGTCGGCGACGAGCGCACGCACGGCCGGCAGGCCCACCACCCCGGTGGCGCCGGCGACGAACACGTGCTTGGGATCGGTGGTCATGGGGTGCCTCCTCTGGCGTTGGCGATGGAACGGATCCAGGTGCCGCCCTTCTCGACTGACGCCGGGTGCGCGTTGCGCAGCGCCTCGCCGACCATGTCGGCGACGGTGGTGGCCGCCAGCTCCGCCCGCCAGGCGTCCTCGGCCCGGTGCATGGCGGCGGCGATGCCGCAGGGCTTCGGGTACGTCGCCTCGGGGACGGCGGCGGGGCCGCAGCGGCGGATCTCGGTGCAGCGGAAGGCGCGCTGGCGGCCCTCCACGGCGAGGACGACGTCGAGCAGGGTGATGTCGTCGGCGTCCCGGGCGAGGCGGTAGCCGCCGTGGCGTCCCGCGCTCGACGTGACGATGCCCGCCTCGCGCAGGGCCTGGAGGTGCTTGGCCAGGTAGCTCGGGGTGACCTCGTGGTACTCGGCCAGCCGGGTGGCGGGGAGGGCGACGCCCTCGGGGAGCATCGCCAGCAGGGTGCAGCAGTGGATGGCCCACTCGACGCCTTCGCCCAGTCGCATATCCGGATGCTAACTATCCGGATAAAGTTTGTCCAGGTTCAGAGTCGTCGGAGGGCGTCGCCACCCCGGTGGCGGAGGTGAGCGGACGGGCCGGCTCAGCCCATCTGCTCGACCGCGGCCTTGGCCTCCGCCAGGCCGACGCCGGTGATCTCCCGGTAGCGCTTGATGGCTTCGATCGTCTTGCCCGCCCGCACGAGCGCGAGCACCTCGGCGTCGGGCCCGGTGGGCGCCGGTGGCTGCTCCCACGCCATCCCCGCCTGGGTGAGCAGCCGGGCGATGTTCCACTCGATGGCCTCGAGCCGCCCGTTGAGGTCGGCGATGCGGGCACTGGTCTGCTGGGCCTGAAGCGCGTCGTCCATGCCCCCCAGCCTGCCCCATCCGGCGTCCCGGTCTCTCCCGGTCGGTGTCAGACCCCTTCGCCACCATGTGGCGTGCGACCTTCCACCCCACCACACCCCACCTCAGGAGGCATCGAGGATGCGTCATACGTTAGAGTCAAACTGTATGACGATGCTCAGCTTCCGGCTCGACGAAGCGACTGCCGCCCGGGCGGCGGCCTGGGCGGCCCGGCTGGAGATCGACCGGTCGGAGCTGTTGCGTGAGGCCCTGCGTCTCCACCTCCTCCGGTTGGACAGCGAGCGGGACGCCGAGACATGGGTCACGATCCCGCTCGATGCGGGTGAGTCGACCTTGGCGGCGGTCGCCGACTGGGGGCCAGCGGAGGACTGGGCCGACTGGGCCGATGCAACGGGGTGAGGTCTGGTTCGCCGCGACCCCAGGCGGCGATCGCCCGGTGCTGGTCCTGACCCGCGATCCCGTGGCTGATCGCATCGGCGCGGTCGTGGTGGCCGCGCTCACCCGGACGGTCCGTGGTCTGTTGTCCGAACTACCACTCGATCCGGTGTCCGACGGTGTGCCCACCGAGTGCGTCGTGAACTTCGACAACGTCCACACCCTGCCGCGCGAGGCGTTCCGCCGCCGAGTGGCGGTGCTGTCACCCGCGCGACGAGCCGAAGCCTGCCGGGTGCTGGCCGCGGCGACGGGGTGTTGACCCACCTACCATCCGGACCCATGCCCGGGAGTGGATCGAGCAGTCGGCCGGCGGTGGTGGACGAGTTCATCGCCGAGGCGCGATCAGGGCGGGCGGAGCTCATCGCCGCGGTCGACGCCACCATCCGGCGGGCGGCGCCGGCCCTCGGGGTGGGTCGGGACGGGCGGTTCCTCGGGTACGGGCCCTTCCACTACCGCTACGAGTCCGGGCGAGAGGGCGACACCTTCGTCGTCTCGATGATGGACGGGGCCCAGGCCCTCAGCATCTACGTGATGGGTGCAAAGGGCGACCAGTACCTCGCGGAGGCCAACGCCGACCGACTCGGAAAGGTGTCGGTGGGCAAGTCGTGCATCCGGGTGAAGCGCCTCGAGCACCTCGACCTCGATGTCCTGGCCGAGGTCGTGGCCGAGGCAGCGGCGCAGCACAAGGGCTGACCGAGCGGGTTGGCGACCCGGGGGCGCCGCCGCTACCCTGCCCGATGCGGGGTGGAGCAGTCTGGTAGCTCGTCGGGCTCATAACCCGAAGGTCGCAGGTTCAAATCCTGCCCCCGCCACCAACTGAAGTACCTGGTCAGAGGCCCTTTTCGAGACATCGAGGAGGGCCTCTCCCATGCCCCAGCAGCCAGATTTCTACTGTTTTTTCTACTGTGTGGTCTGGGATGGACCACGCGGCAACGGTACGCAGCACCACGGGACGGGATCTCAGCCCCTCGTGAAGGCATCGCCGAGCGCCCCGCGTCGACGACGAAGCAGGGGCCTCGGCGGGCTGGGGGGTCGACCTTCGGGTTCTCGAGGCGTATGGTCGAAGGCGCAGCGCCAGATCCCCGCCGGACGTCGCGGGGTCGCCGGCCTCGTCCGCTGCTCGATGTCCCCATCCGGTTCGATCCGAAGGGGACGATGATGCGCGGAACCATCCAGAAGAAGGGCAAGAAGTGGTACGCCGTCGTCTACGACGGCGTGAACCCGGCCACCGGCCAGTACCGGCGACGCTGGGTCCAGGCGGGCACACGGCGCGGCGACGCCGAGAAGCTGCTGGCCGAGCTCGTGAAGCGCAGCCACCGGGGCGAGACCGTGGTCAGCGAGAAGCTCACCCTCGGGCAGTACCTGACCGAACGGTGGCTGCCGGTCCAGGAGGCCCGGCTGCGCAAGAGCACGCACGACGCCTACCGGCGCAACATCGAGTTGCACGTGATCCCTGCGCTAGGCAAGCGCCCGCTCGACCAGCTGAGCCCCGAGGACATCGATCTGTTCTACGCGGCGCTGCTCAAGAGTGGACGCAAGAAGCGGCCGGGCGAGAAGGGCCCGGCGAAGGGGCTGGCGCCGAAGACGGTGCACAACATCCACGTGATGTTGAACAAGGCGCTGAGCGACGCCGCGCGCAAGGGCACCGTCGTCCGCAACGTCGTCGCCCTCGCCGACGCCCCGTCGCTCCAGGCTCGCAAGCGTCCCGAGATCAAGGCATGGGAGATCGACCAGCTCGTCCGGTTCCTCGATGCGATCGCGCCGCACCGCATGGCGCCGGCCTTCTTCTTCGCGGCACACACCGGCATGCGTCGAGGCGAGGTGCTCGGGGTGCGCTGGCGGGACCTCGACCTCGACGCCGGTCGGGTGTCGGTGCGCCAGGCCCTGGTGTCGGTGGCATACGAGGTCTCGATCTCGGACGTGAAGACGGGCACGAGCCGGCGCACCATCGACGTCGACGACGACGTCGTCCAGGTGCTGAAGGACTGGCACAAGGTCCGCACCGAGGAACGCGACGGTGTCGAGCCCGGTCCAGACGATCTCGTCTTCGTGAAGGCCGATGGCACCTCGATGCACCCGGACATCTTCAGCCAGCTGTTCGACCGCACCGTCGCCAAGATCGGCGTGCCGGCGATCTCGCTACACGACCTGCGCCACACCCACGCCACCCTGCTGCTCAAGGCCGGCGTGAACGTGAAGGTGGTCAGCGAACGCCTCGGCCACGCCAACGTCGCCTTCACCATGAACGTGTACCAGCACGTCCTCCCCGGCATGCAGGCCGCCGCGGCCGACACCTTTTCGCTGCTCGTCCGGAACGAGCGCAATCAGGCCATTCCCGACGCCCGCCCTGACGACGGCGATCAGGACACGCGCCGACCGAGGAGGCAGAGCGGTGACCGTCGACGTGGTGGCAATTCCGAACCGCGACCCATGTGCCCCGGCCGAGGTCGCAGTGCATGACATATGGCGGACGAGGAGGTTGCGATGCCTGCTGAGAGCGTGAGCTCGATCTCAATTCTTGGCCGTGACCTCCTGTTGGTCGATGGCCCGCCAACCGCGCGAGCCGCGCTCGCTGAAGGCCGCCTCGAGCCATCCGGGGCGGTGGCGACCGTCGGCTACGAGGAAGCTGCCTTGACGGCTCAACGGTGGGCACCGTCGACGTTGTGCGGCCGGGTCTGATGGAGATGACTGCTGGTGAGGGCGGGAGGTTCCGACGCTGGCCCGTTCGCGAGGAGTCCGCCCTGATCGTTGCTGCAAATAGGCTGACCAACGGTGGAGGCTGACCGATCAGGAAGCCCATGCACTCGCCCTGAAGGTGGGCGATCTGACCTGCGTATTCTCATCGATCGGCGTGCCGCCGGCGAGATTGACGACGCAGCATTCGTCGCTGCCGTCGTCGACTTGGCCCCGCCGACCGCATTCCGGTGCCGCGACCCCAATCGGCCGAGTGACATTCTCGACGAGGTCTGGGCCGAGACCGCCTACGCCGACTTCCCCGAGTCAGGCACCCGCGACGAGATCGTCGCCGCCGCTGACTGCGGCGAGATCTCCCGCATCCTCCGCGATGTCGCCCTCGACCACCTCGCCGGACGAGCAAGCTGATTGTGACGCCGTCGCGCCGGTGGGTTTCGCTCGTGGGCTGCGTCGCTTTCGCTGCCGGCCACGGATGGGCGGCATGTGGCGGTGGGCAGTTTGGGCTGACGAAGGTGTCGGGAAGGTTGTAGTACTCGTCGAGGATCGCACGGGCGATGTCGTCGTCGGGGACGGACATGTCCCACCAGATCTCGTCGTCGTAGCGGGTGATGGTGAAGTTGAAGAAGGCGCAACAGGCTTCGTCGAGGGCGGCGGGCGACTGCGTGTTCGGCGACGACGGCGACGTGCTTCCGGCTTGACCTTCGAGCAACTCGAGCCTCTACCGTTCGCAGATGTCGGTTGCCCGATCCCTCCTTCTGTTCGGACTTGCAGCCCTGGCGGAGATCGGCGGCGCGTGGCTGGTGTGGCAGGGCGTCCGTGAGCATCGGGGCCTGGTCTGGATCGGTGCTGGCATCGCCGCGCTCGGCGCGTACGGGTTCGTCGCCACCCTCCAGGACGAAAACGACTTCGGGAGGATCCTGGCTGCCTACGGCGGGATCTTCGTGGCCGGGTCCTTGGTCTGGGGGACGGTCGTTGACGGGTTCCGGTCCGATCGCTTCGATTACGTCGGCGCGTCGATCTGCCTGGTCGGGGTCGCTGTCATCATGTACGCCCCCAGGTAGACCAAATCGAGATTCGCCCTTGACCTTCGAGTCGACTCGAAGCCGTACCGTTGGCCGGGATGACGACGACCTATCAGATCGCCGAGGTGGCCCGCCGTAGCGGGTTCCCGGCCACCACCCTGCGCTACTACGAAGATGTCGGGCTGGTGGCGCCCACCGAGCGCACCGACGCGGGCTACCGCCTCTACGACGACCAGTCGCTGGCCAGGTTGGCGTTCATCGCCCGGGCCAAGCAGCTCGGGTGCACCCTCGAGGAGATCACCGATCTCGTGACCGCCTGGGAGGGCGAGCGGTGCGAACCGGTCCAGGCCAGGCTCCGAGGCCTGGTCGAGGCGAAGCTCACCGAGACTCAGGAGCGGCTTGTCGAGATGGTTGCGTTCAGCGCCCAGCTCCGCGAGGCGGCCGCCGCCCTCAGCGAACACACCCCCGAAGGGCCCTGCGACGACAACTGCGGCTGCACGACGCACCCTGCCTCGTCCGCGCCGCTGACATGCCGGGCCGGCTCGACGAGTGGCAAGAAGCACTGGCTCCCGTCGTGGCCCGCACCGCTATCGACAGCGGGGTGCGGCTCACCTTTGCCCCTGGGACGCCTTAGGCCCGGGTCGCTGACCTGGTGGTCGCCGAGCAGGCGTGTTGCATGTTCTTCCGATTCGCAGTCACGGTCGATGACCGGGGCGCCGCCCTCGAGGTGACCGCGCCCGCCGATGCCCAAGAGATCGTGTACTCCCTGTTCGGGGTGCCGGCATGACCAGCCCATCGGCCAAGAGCGACGGGTTCGGCCTGGTCGGGTTGGGCGTCGTGGCCTGTGTCGCGTGTTGCGCGGGCCCGATCCTTGCGTTGCTCGGCGGGCTGCCCATCGCTGGCCTGGCCAGCACCGTCGTGATCGGGGTTGCCGGTCTGGTAACCGCTGCGGTCGCGGCCTTGGCCTGGCTCACCGTCAGGCGCCGACGGCGCGGTAGCTGCGGCGACGCGGAGGTCGACGGACCGGTCTCAGTGGCCCCGCCCACCGTCAAGGTGGCGATAACAAGCGCCGACCACTAGCCCCTTTGGCGTCAGGGCGAGGCCGATCGCTCCAGGACCGCGACGAGCTGCTCCACCGAGGGGGCGCCTTCAATCGCTCCGCTCGCGCGGTAGAGCCGACAGGACATGGATGCGCGGTCACCCGGCTCGGCGAACGGATCGTGTCCGTCGATGAGGATGGTAGGTGAGCCCGACATCCTCATTCGACTGGCGTCCTCAGGTGACGAGATCTCGGTCTCGGTAATGGTGGCCGCCATGTGGGCGGCGTCGAGAGCCTCCTGCAGGCGTCGGCGAGCACGGTCCAGGTTCGGGCAAGCGGGCACGTACAGGACAGCGACCTCCATGCTCCAAACCTACGGCTCCGAACAGCAGCGACGTACGCACCCCGGCCGAACGCTGTGCCTCAACCACCTACGACAAAGGTAGTAGTGTCGCAGCCTCATGGTTCGCAATCACCTCAGCGCGCAAACCGTAAGGGTCGACGATCCCTCGCCAAGCTGGAAGGACGACGATCGCCCCCCGTTTCGTTGGGACCTCCTCATGGTGGCCCTGCTCGTCCTCGAGCTGGCCGCCATCGCGATCTTCACCTACCCGTGGCGATCGTGACTTCTCGCACTTGGGCGATGGACGACCAGCGGACTCTTGACCAACGTTGGGTCGGGTCGTTGAGCTGCCGGTGCGTCGATCGCAAAGGGCGCGCACGGGTCCGAATCTCCCCACCACTGTGAAGGCCCTGATCTCGGCAGCGGTGGTAGCGCTGGTCACGGCCGCGTGCGCAAGCGGGACGAGGGCTCCGTTGAGTGCGACAGGGGACACCCTCGTGTCCCCGACCGTCGAGTCCACCACGACGACGACCGAAATCACGCTGCCAGCGCCTGTTCGATACGCGCCCCTCGATGGGGAGCCTGCCGCTGACGCGAAGCAACTGGCGGCCGACACGGTGCAAGCCATCACCACCTATGAGGTCGGGACGGCCCCGGCGGATGTCCGCGCAGGCATCGAGTCGATTGGCGTCGACCCGATGGTCGCCGACGCGGCCACGGGTCTCCAGGCCAGCGATTCGGCGTCCGTGGGCGAGATCGTCTACCCGCAACTCGGGGGCCTCACGGACACCCAGGCCTCGGTCATGGTCGTGGTGCGCCAGCGGTTGCTTCGCGAGGGCGAGGAACGGTCGGTTACTCGAACGGTCGATGTCCGTTTGGAGCGCACGGATCAGACCTGGAACGTCACGGGCGTCGCGTCGATCGGTGGTTCACCGCCCAACGCCCCCGTCGCACTGTCGGCAACCGCCAGCGAGGTGTTGGCCAACAGCGCCATCGATCTTCCCGATTCGGCCCGGTGGGACATCCAGCGGGGGGGCACCGACGATCGCGTGCTGGGCCTCCTCCTCGACATGGCCGCTGAACACACCGTCTCGGTCACCGTCCTCGCCAGTGGCCATCCTCAGAACGTCTTCGACTCCGTGTCGGTCAGCAACCACACCCGCGGTCGCGGCGTGGACATCTGGGCGGTGGACGGCCAACCGGTCCTCTCCCAGCGCGACCCTGCCGGCTCGCTCCATACCCTCACCGGCGAGCTGCTCGCCCTCGGCGTGACCGAGTTGGGCTCGCCGTGGGATCTCGACGGCCCCGGCGGCGCGGCGTTCACCAACACCGTCCACCAGGATCACCTGCACCTGGCCTTCGACAGCTAGCTCCGAGCCTCCAGGACTGGACCTTCGATGGGCAACAGGACAATGGTCCCTTTCTGCCCTGCCGATCGCGAACACCTTCGTCTGCGATCACGCGGGAACCGATCCCTTTGCCCTTCGGCTCGATACTACCGTTCATCCCTACTACATTTGTAGTTGATGAGTACCAGCCGAAGAACCTGGCTGCAGTCGGCTGTCTACCTGGGTCGAGGGGCGCGCAATGCACTCGTCGACATTCGCTCTGGACGACCGGTCGTTGGCACGTGGCGGCGGCCAGGACGATCGTCCATCGACCACGAGAACAGCGACCACGTCGCCCTCCGCCGGATCTTTGCGGGGCGAGTGCGTCCAGGCGATGTCCTCGTCGATGTCGGGTGTGGGCGGGGACGGGTCCTGGCACATTGGTCCGTGCACTACCCCGAGCACCGAATCGTGGGGGTCGAGATCGATCCTCGCACGGCGTCGCGCGCCAGCGCCCGCATGAACCGTCATTCGAGCTGCACGGTGGTCTGCGGTGACGCCGTCGAGTTGCTGCCCGAGGACGGTTCGCTGTTCTACCTCTACAACCCGTTCGACCTCGACACGTTGGACCGGTTGCGGGAGCGAATAGCGGCGCTGCCGCAAAGGGATAGCCCCCTGATGTTGCTGTATCACAACCCGAAGCATGTGGCCGTGTTCGAGGGGAGCCCGGCGTGGACGGTCGATCGTCACCACCTCGGCGGCTCACGTCTGGCCCCCTTCAGTGATCTAGCGGTGATAACCCGTACCTACTGACACTCAGGTTGCCTGTGTCGGTTCGCAGGACCGCGAGGCTCGAACCGTCAGCCGGCGTCGCGAGCCGTAGGACCTCCGGACTCCTCGGGAATCGGTGGGGCCGGCGTTTCGGACCGTGGTTCGCCAACCAGCGCGAACCTGACGCGGCTGCGCTCGACATCGATCGCCTGGACACGTCGGCCCGCGGCGAGCCACGTCATGCGCTGGGGATGTCCACCCTCGTCGTTCGACCACCAGCCTGCGTCTGTCCGAGCACGGTGCGGGAGGTTGCTACCAAGCCGGTGGATGGCAGCGAACGAGAGCTCGATGACGGTCGGGCTGGGCGCGCACAGCGCCCAGTGGAGCGCCCCGTAGCGAGAGGGCACCCCCCGCGCCGCGAGGAGGGATTCATCCTCTGGCATCAGAGCCCCCGGTGAGCAGTGGGCGAGGCACCACGGCCGTGCAGGACGTCATGTGAGCTCCGACGAACGGACCGCTCTCCGTCCGCGCCACCACGCGTAGGCGCCGAATGCGCCGATGAGCACGACAATGGCCCAGCCCACCAACGCAACCGTCGAGCCAGCTTCAGCGGCGTCCTCCGTGTCGGCCGTGGCGTTCGGGTCAGGCGACGACACCACGAAGGTGGCCGCCTCGCCGCCATCGACCACGATGGTGCCCGGCCCTTGGTCGACCGGGGTCGGGGGTGCAGGCAAGAGGACGGCCGCAGCGAGTGTGAGTGCGACCACACATCGTCTCACCGCCGGGCGTTCGCGCTCAGGTCGGCGGCGTGTCGTTGGTCCGATGGCTGTTCGCCGGCGTCGAGGGCAAGCCGCAGGATCTGCAGCGTTCCGCCCTCGAGATCTGCCGCGTCGCCAGCGCGCTGCCAACCGTTCGCTTCGTAGAAGGAAGCTGCGTCGTACGTCTTGGCCTCGATCGCCTGGCTGCCGAGGCCGCGCACGGTGAGCTCGACGTGAGCGATGAGCCAAGAACCCAGACCAGCGCCGCGCCAGCGGTCATCGACGACGACGTGCACCACTTCGGCTGTCGGTCGTTGCAGCCGTGCGACCGCTGCCTTCGGCGCGCTCCGACCGAGACGGCGCGCACCACGCGCGTACCTACGACCACGGGTGGTCACGAAGTGCACGAGCAGCCTGGGGCGAACGGCAAGCGCGGCTCCCCCACGGATGGCGAGCCGGACCCCGCACCGGCGGACGACCGTGCGGTAGTGCGCCGGTCCGTTCGTGGTCACGAAGGCGAACCCCGCGCCTTCGCCGTCGACCAGGGCGACCAATCCGAACGCGTGCGGACTCGTGACGAACGACGCATGGTACGCCCGCAGGTACCCGGGACCGAGTTCCGAGAAGAAGCTCGGACGCAGGCCCCTCCGGTGCAGACCTGATGTCCACTCCAGGTCGTCCAAGCTGAGGGGACGCACGCCGAAGTCGCTCACCTCCGGATACTACTACAGATGTGGTAGTTACTTCGGACACCCGTCGGGCCCATGGAGTCAGATCAGAGCACTCCGAAGGCGTGATGAAGTTGCAAGCCTGACCCGGCGATGCCGGTTGCCGTCGCACCCGCGCCGGCCACGATGCTGCGTGCGGCGATGTCAGGCGTCACCGGTGCCGGCGCCAGCATCGCCCGTGCACGGGCTGACGTGTCACCGTGGGTGAACGGGAGCGCCGTGCGGTCACCGCCGACGTCCAGGGCCAGACGGGCAATGGTGCGGGCGACGAGTAGCCGGTCCTGGACGACTTCCGCGGCGTCCTCGTCGGCCCAACGTTCGACACAGAAGCGGACGGCGCGCTCGACGGGGCGGAGCCAAGGACAGACCGTTGCCGAGGCCACGACGATCCGCACGTATCGCGAATGGTGGTGGCGAAGGTGCGCCCATTCGTGGGCGATCACGACCGCCCGCTCAGACGGATTGCACGACTCCATCGCCGATTTCGACAGCACGATGCGTGCAGAACGACCCGGTACGGCGATGCCCACGAAGTCGTCGGCTTCGACCATGACGATGCCAGCAGTGCCAGGAAGAGAGGTATGAAGACTGCGTCGCCGCCGTTCGTCGGCACCCACCCGGCACGCAGACCAGATCGCCCAGGCACCCGCCGCTGCTGCGAGCCATCGCGGCGCAGGGTCGTGCAAGGAGATGAGTTGCCCGACCCGGGAAGCTTCACTGAGCGGGGTGATGTCGAGGGCCAGTGCCCCGATGACCAACAGTCCCCAGGACATCCATGCGACAGCGGCCGCCGAGGTCAGGATCGTGACCGCTCGGACAGTGACCGCAGGGTGAAGCTGCGCCGTCGCCCGTGGGCCGGCCAGGGCCGCGGCAGAGAGCACCACGGCCGACAGGATCAACCAGGGTTCCATCACCGCGAACCACCGGTCTCGTCGAGGACCGAGCGAAGATCGGCGGCCTCCTCTGGGTCGAGCTCCCCGATGAAACGCTGGAGCACACCTCGACGGTCCGCGCTGCGGCGGAGGTCACCATGCATCCGATCGGCGACGATGCGCGACTCGTCGACGGCGAGCTCGTAACGGAAGGTGCGGGCGTGTGGCTGACGAACGACGAATCCTTTGGCTTGGAGGCGTCCGAGCACGGTGGCGACCGTCGTGTAGGCAACCTCCGCACCCAAGGACTCCTGGACCATGCTCGGCGTCATCGCTTCGGACGAGGCAGACAGCACCGCGAGGACTTCGCCTTCCAAGGCACCCATCGGCCGGCGACCCATCCCCCCGAGGGTACTCCGACCCGGCCCCACGGACGCGACGTGGTCAACCGACCGAGGGGGCGCTCGCCGGCTCCCCCTCGAGTACGTGGTCGCCGTGGGCCCGGATGGCGACGAGGAGTTCACGGACATGGTCGTCCGCCAGCCGGTAATGGACATGACGGCCCTCGCGATGGCCGGCGACGAGGCGGTAGAGGCGGAGCACCCGCAACTGCTGTGAAACCAGGCGCGCACTGAGATCGATCGAAGTGGCCAGCTCCTCGACGGTTCGCCGATCGTCGAAGAGACCGAAGAGGATCTTGATCCGGCTCCCGGTGCTGAAGGCCGCCATCACCTCGGCGATTCGGACGGCCTCGTCATCTCCCATCGGCCTTCCGGCCGGATCGTGGTCGGCCGGAAGGGGCATCACCCCAAGGATGGCCGAGCGCAGCGCTCTCGCGCAACCTCATCTACACGATTGTGCAGATGAGGGGGTGTTGCGTTACCTTCCCGGTCCATGGACGGACGACTCTTCGACTTCGACGATGTCGTCGTCGAGAAGTCCGGGCGCCGTGTTCTCGAGCGGCTGAACGGCTTCATCCCAGATCACCAGATCACCGTCATCGCCGGACCTTCCGGATCCGGGAAGTCGACTCTGCTGCGCTTGTGCAACCGTCTCGACGCGCCGTGCGCAGGTGCGGTCAGCTTCATGGGCGTCCCGCTCGACAGGCTCGATGTGCTCGAGCACCGCCGGCAGGTCGGCATGGTCTTCCAGCGGCCCACGCCGCTCCCGGGGACCGTGGCCGACAACTTGCGCACCGGCCGTCCCGCGGCGACCGACGACGAGATCGAGGTCGGTCTCGCAAGGGTCGGTCTCGCCGGATTCGGTGCCCGCCAGGCCGATGCGCTCTCGGGTGGGGAGGCGCAGCGCATGTGCTTGGCGCGTACGTTGCTCACCCAGCCGCGGTTCGTCCTCTTCGACGAGCCCACGAGTGCCCTTGACACCGCGTCGACAGGAGTCATCGAGGAACTTGCGCTGCAACTGGCTGGCGTCGGAATTCCCAGCGCATGGGTGACCCACGACATGGCACAGCTTCTACGACTGGCCCATCACGCCGTGATCGTGATCGATGGCCAGATCGCCCAGCAGGGGGACGTACACGAGGTGCTGGCCCAGCCCGAGCCGGCGGTCGACCGGTTCCTGACAGGGCTGGCGACGTGAACGGCGCCGATGTCGGGTTCACGGGTGTGGCGGCGTCACTGATCCTCATCCTGATTGCCGTCGCGTTGTCGCTCCGAGAGCACCTCGGCCTTGGGCGATCCATCCTGTGGGCCTCGACGCGGGCACTGGCGCAGATGCTCGTGATCGGCGCCGGCCTCGGACTGGTCCTCGCCGACGGCGCGCCGATAGCGCTGTCCTGGCTGTGGGTCGTGGCGATGGTCCTCATCGGGGCCGTGACCGTGGCGTCACGGGTCAAGGAGGTGCCCGGCACGTTGGTGATCGCCCTGGCATCGCTCGGGGTTGCGCAGTTCGTCAGCCTCTTCGTCATCTTTGCCTTCGGGATCCTGCCGCTCGAGCCCCGGACCCTCGTGCCCGGCGCCGGGATGATCATGGGCAACGCCATCGGTGCAACCGTGTTGGCGGCACGACGGACGTTCACGGAGGTGAGCGAGCACCGGGACCAGGTCGAGGTCCGCCTCTCGCTCGGCGAACCGGCCACGGTGGCGCTTAGGCCCCACCTGACCGAGGCACTGCGCACCTCCATCACACCGCAGGTCGAGCAGACCAAGATCGTCGGCATCGTCGCCCTCCCGGGAACCATGACCGGTCTCCTCCTCGCCGGCGTCGACCCGATCGACGCGGTGCTCGCCCAGACCGCGGTGATGTTCCTCATCCTCGGCTCGGTGGCGATCACGTGTGTCCTCGTGGGGCGGGGCGTGGCTCGCCGGCTCGTGACTCGGGATCATCGCTTGGTGCCGGTCGATCCGTAGAGAACGGTGAGCCACGATCGGTGCACTTGATCTTCGACCCGTCGGGCGGGTTTTCAGGTGGAACCTGCTGACAGCAGGGTGATCACGGCGATGCCGTTGAAGCCGACGTGGGCCCAGATGGCGGGACCCAGTCTTCCCGTCCGCACGGTCAGGAGTGCGAACACGAGGCCGGCGGTGGCGAGGGCCGGAAACTGCATGAACTGCAGGTGGATGGCTCCGAAGAGGATCGATGTCGCGGCGACGGCCCATCTGGTTCCCCACCGCTTCTCCACGCTGCGCAGCACCAGGCCGCGGTAGAAGAGCTCCTCGACGATCGGCGCGCCGATGACGACGATGGCAACCAGCAACACCACGCCGGCGGGGTCCGTGGCGCGGTCGGTCAGGTCACGCGCCGGAGCGGACAGATCCCGTTCGCCGGTCAGCCAGAAGATGGGGACGTAGAGGACCGGGATGAGGACGACCTGGGTGGCGACACCGATCGCCAGCCCGATCGGGGCATCCATCCAGCGCATGCGCAGGCCGAAGTCCGCCACGATCCCGTTGCCCTTGGTGCGGGCGGCCCAGAGCGGAACTCCGAGATATCCCAGCCACAAGGGCACCTGAAGGATGGCGACCATGGTCAGGGGCAACTCTTCGTAGGCCGTCGACCGGTCGCCCGTTGCCGCCAGGATCAGGCTTCCGGCGACGACCGCGCAGACGTTGGCGAGCAACAGTCCGGCGGCGGCATCCCCCATGCCCCACCGGCGGGGTTGTTGACCTTCGAGGTCGGCCGACGGGTCGAACGTCTCGTCCGATCTCATCGGACGGTGTAGCGGCCGGGGTCGGCGGCGAAGGCGCCGGCGCACTCGAGGGAGCAGAACAGGTGCTCGTGGTCGTCGTGGCGGAGGCGACCCGTGGCCGATCGGCGGTCGACGGCCATGTGGCAGACCGGGTCGATCACCCGGTCGGGCAGGGTGGGGCACGCGACCACTTCGAGCAGGTGCACCGGCTCACGAACGTTGCGGAGGCGCACCTCGCCCAGCGGGCGGGTGTCGAATCCCGCTTGGGCGGCGGCAGTGGCCACCGACGCCGTGGAGAGAACCTGGTCCCCTGCGGCGTGCGCGGCCACCCGGGCCGCCAGGTTGACCGCCCCTCCGAACCAGTCGTCGCCGCGCGCGATTGCCGGGCCCTCGTGCATGCCTGCCCGGAGCACGGGGAACGCCGGTTCGTGGTCGAGTGCGTCACAGATGGCACCGACGAGGCGCACGGCACCGAGCGGTGTGTCCGACACGAGCATCACGGCGTCGCCGATCGACTTCACCAGCTGGTCACCGGGCCCGAGCGAACCTGTGGCGACCTCGACGAGGCGCTCCGCCATCCCAACGGCGGTCGAGTCGCCGTGGACCTCGGTGGCGGCGGTGAACCCGGCGAGATCGACGAACGAGAACGTGTGCCCGCCAGGCGGCGCGCCCGGGTCATCTGCGTCTACCTCTGCATTGATGGAGGTCATGACAACAGCGTCGACCAGTAGTCCCAGAAGCGACGGGCGATGAGTCCTGCGATCACCAGGTACCAGACGGTGAGGATGACCCCGTGGTACTCGTTGGCGAACCGTACGATGCCCCCGAACGGGCTCCGATCAGCTAGCAGTGAGGTTCGTGCCATGCGCAGCGCCGTGTACCAGAAGAGGGGAATGGTCACGACCCACACGACCATGCAGTAGGGGCAGAGCGCGCCGATCCGATAGAGGCTCTGGAAGATCAGCCAGTGGACGAAGGCGAGGCCCGCGAGCGTGCCGGCGAGCAGCCCGCGCCAGTACCAGCGCCGGAGCGTCGCGCCGGCCAGCAGCGCGACGCCGGTCGTTGCGACGATCGGGAACGCGGCGATGCCGATCAGGGGGTTGGGGAAACCGAACGCCTCGGCCTGACTGGTCTGCATGATCGAGCCGCAGCTGAGGATCGGGTTGATGCTGCAGCTCGGGACGTACGTCGGGTCTTCCAGCAATGCCACCTTCTCGATCGCCAGCACCGCGGCGGCGAGCAGGCCGATGGCCCCGCCGACCACGTACAGCCAGGCCATCCGCCGATCGGTGCCGTCGACGTCGGCGGACGTCGAAGTCACGCGGCCCTCACTGGGCGAGCGCTTCGTCGATCTGGGCGGTGAGGTCCTCGAAGCTGGAGATCTCGAGCATCTCGCCGTTCAGGAAGAACGACGGCGTGCCGGTGACGCCCAGGGCCTGGCCGTCCGCCTGGTCCTGCTCGATCTTCTCGAGTGTGGCGGGGTCGTCGTAGACCTCGCGGAACCGGTCCATGTCCAACCCAAGATCCTCGGCGTACTGGAAGAACAGCTCTTCTTTCGAGTCGGATTGCTCGCCCCACGCGGCCTGGGTCTCGAAGAGCATCGAGTACATCTCCTCGAACTTGCCCTGTTCACCGGCGGCCTCGGCGGCGCGGGCGGCGGCCTCGGAGTTGTTGTGCAAGGGGAAGTTGCGGACGACGAACGTGACCTGCCCGTCGTAGATCTGGCGCAGCTCCTCGATCGCCGGGTAAGCCGCGCCGCACGCCTCGCACTCGAAGTCGAGGAACTCGACGAAGGTGACCCCGCCGTCCTCCGCGACCGACAGGCGCTGACTGTCTTCTCGCACCACCTGCGCCGTCTCGCCACCCGAGCCGACCGACGGCGGCGGCGTCTCGTCGTCGCCCGTGTTCGCCACGAACAAAGCCACGAGGCCCGCAGCGAGAACGAGGCCGAGCGAGATCTTGACGTTTCTGGTCATGCAACGGGCTCCTTGTGTGAGGGGATCGTGCGGGGGGATGCTGTCGATCGATAGGCGAGCAGGCGAAGCGCGTTGGCGACCACGACGAGGGTGGACCCCTCGTGAAAGACGACCGCAGGTCCGATGCCGACGAACCCGACGAGGGTGGCCGGAACCAGGAACGCGACCATGCCGAGGCTGAGGAAGAGGTTCTGGCGGATGATGCCGCTCGCCTTGCGGCTGAGCCCGATCACCACCGGGAGCTTCGAGAGGTCATCGCCCATCAGCGCGATGTCGGCGGTCTCGAGGGCGACATCCGAGCCGGCGGCGCCCATGGCGATGCCGACGGTCGCATGGGCGAGTGCGGGGGCGTCGTTCACGCCGTCGCCGATCATCGCCACCTTGCCCTCCTCGTCTCGCAGGCGCCCGATGGCCGTGACCTTGTCCTCCGGCATCAGATCGCCCCACGCGTCGGTCAACCCGACGTCGCGGGCGATGGCGTCGGCGACCTGCTGGCTGTCCCCGGACAACATGATCGCCCGCCGGACGCCGACGGACTGCAGCGCGAGCACCGCATCGCGAGCTTCGGGGCGAGGGGTGTCGCGCATGCCGAGGACCCCGAGGAACCGGTCGTCCCGCTTGACGATCATGATCGTGCGGCCGCTGGCATTGAGCGCGCGAACCTCGTCCGCCACCGCCTGTGGGAGGCCGCCGTTCTCCTCGAAGAGCGCGACGTTGCCGATGAGGACCGCCGAGGTGTCGATCGTCGCCCGCACCCCCCGGCCGGTGATGGCCGTGACCTCCAGTGCGCTCAAGGGCGACTGCCCGTCGAGTCGCGCGCCACCGTCGCGGACGATGGCGGCCGCCAGTGGGTGGTCGCTACGTGCTTCGACGGCCACCGCCACCGCCAGCAGCTCGAGTCGGTCGACGCCCTCTGCGGTTACCACGTCGGTGAGCTTGGGGCGACCCTCGGTGAGCGTGCCGGTCTTGTCGAAGGCGACGGCGCGGAGGGTCCCGAGGTGCTCGAGCGGTCCACCTCCCTTCACCAACACACCCAGTTGGCCGGCCCGGGCGACCGCGGCGAGCACGGCGCTGGGGGTGGCAATCGCCAGCGCGCATGGACTGGCGGCGACCAGCACGGCCATGGCCCGGTAGAAGGACTCGGACATCGACGAACCCAGCGCGGCGCCGACGAGCAGCACCCCCATCACCAGTGCCAGCACGGCGGGCACGAAGATGCGCTCGAACCGATCGGTGAACTGCTGGGTGGGCGACGCCTGGGTCTCGGCCTCTCGAACCATCGTGGCCAGCTTCGAGAGCGTCGAGTCCGCGCTGAGCCGGGTGACCTGGACATCCAGTTGGCCGGCGCCGTTGATGGTGCCGGCGAACAACCGAGACGACGCCGGCACCTTCTCAGGTGATGCCGCGGCCGAGGCCGGGTCACCGACGGGCAGCTTGTCGACGGGGATGCTCTCGCCGGTGAGCGGTGCCTGGTTGACGCTGCTCGTTCCGGCCACCACGAACCCGTCCGCGGGGATGCGCTCGTTGGGCTTGACGATCACGACGTCACCCAGGCGCAGCTGTTCCACGGGGATCTCGATCTCGCCGGCCTCGGACCGCACGGTGGCCGTCTTCGGAGCCAACTCACCCAGTGCTTCGATGGCACGACGGGCCCGACCCATGGCGTAGCCCTCGAGTGCGTGGCCCAGGCTGAACAGCGCCAGCAGCAGCGCGCCTTCCTCCCACTTGCCGAGGGCGGCGGCGCCCGCCGCGGCCACGAGCATCAGGAAGTCGATCTCGAACCGCCGGTTGCGGACGCTCTCGATCGCCTCACGTGAGGTGAAGTAGCCACCGAAGAGCCCGGCGGCGATGAAGAGGGCGGTCAGGACCCCTTCGTCGAGGTCGGTCGACAGCTCGAGCACGAAGCCCGTCACCCACAAGAGGGCCGAGGTGATCGCGAAGATCAACTCGCTGCGCTCGCCGAAGGGTCCACCGTGATCGTGCTCGCCGTCGGGGTGGTCGTGAGCGCCAGGTTCCTCGCCGTGGGCCTGGACGGTGACGCCCCGTGCCTTCAGCGCGTCACGCAGCGACTGGTCGTCGATGCGTCGGCGGTCGAACTCGACCATCACCAGCCCGGGAGCCACGTCGGCCTCGACCACGCCGTCGACGCGCCCGAGCGCTTCCCTCACCGATCGGGCCTTGCGAACGTGACCGATGCCGGTCACGGTCCACAGGACGTGCCCGAACTGGTCGGTGATCGACGCGCCGGCGCCAGTGGCCTGGGCGCGGATCCGGGCCACGCTGGTGACCGCGGGGTCGTAGTGCAGGCAGAGTCTGGCCGGTGCACCCGCTGCGGCCTCGACGACATGGACCTGGTCGAGACCGGGGGCGCCAGAGAGGGTCGCCAACAGCCGGTCGACGCAGCGATCCCTCCCGTCGAGCGCATCCGGCAGCAGCACCGGAAGGTCGAGCGCAACCGTCTCGTTCATGAACGCACCTGGTCGATGGCCGCCTGCATCTCGGCATCGGTGGCGACGTTGTCCCAGCGCTCGATGATCGTGCCGTCGGCGCCGACGAGGAACACCCACGGCTCGTGGATGTCGTCGCCCTCCTCGCTCGGCCAGATCCAGTCGGCGGCGCCTTGATTGAGCACCGTGTTCTCGTAGTCACGCCACACCTCGATGTGGATGAACGCCACCTCATCGCCGGTCTCCGCGGCGAGCGCGGCGACGCTGTCTGTGATCGGGCCGCAGAAGCGACTGACGCAGAACGTCGGGGTCGACACCACCACGAGGGCCGGGCGCCCCGTGGCGATGGCCTGGGCCACGGTCTCGGTGTGCAGGTCGGGGTCGGGAACCGTTCCGTCGGGTTCGGCGCGTGAGTCGATCGCGTCCACCGGCGCGTCGCTGTCACCGGGCAGGAGGTTCTCGGTGCGAGGTGCGGCATCGCCGATGTTGGGGATGTCGCTCTCGGCCACGACTTCGAAGTTGGCGGTTGCGGTGGCCTCGCCGTCGGGGAGATCGGCGGTGACCGCTACCTCCCAGATGCCGGCGTCGGCGAACTCGACGTCGTCGGCGGCGTAGATGCCGGCGCCGTCCGAGGGCTGACCGATGCGTGGCCCGGGCGTGTCGAGGTCTATGTCCTGGCCGGGGATCGGACGGAAGTCGGCGATGGCGCGGGGACCTTGGTCCGGCGTGTCGAGCGGCTCGTCGGCCGTGCCGAGATAGGAGAACGCGAACTCGACGTCACCGTAGGACACCACGTTGTTGTCGTTGTCCAGCAGGCCCACGATCACCCGCTGCGGCAACTCGGTCGTCAGGTCGTAGCTGGCGACCTGGGCGATGATCGGCGATGTCGACTCGTCGGCGACCGCGCCGGAGTTGTCGCTCCCCGAGTCGGAAGAGCACGAGGCGGCGAGGATGGTCGCGCACAGCAGCGCGCCGAATCGGGCGCGAGTCGTCGTGGTCATGGCGTATCTGCTTCCTCGGCACAGGCCGTTGGTGGATCGGCGTCGGTCACGTCCAGCGCACGGCGCACGGTCGGCGCGAGTTCCTCGAGATCAGTTGCCAGTTGCCCTGCCGGACCGATCAATGCAGATTCGACGGCCTGCTTGGCTTCGAGCAGTTCGGCGGCCGCAGCGCGGTCCTGATCGGAGGTGTCCGCGGCCAATTGGTGGAGACCCTCGTGCGCCCCGTTGGTGAACGTCCGGCTCGCCGCTCCGGCATCACCCGCGCGCGCCTCGCGCAAGGCGTCACAGACGGCTTCGTGAACTGCGCTCGCCGTGGCGGTGGATGGAGGCTCCTCCCCGTCGAAGCTGAGTGCAGCGATTCCGAACGAAGCGGCGACCACCGAGCCGAGCACCAGGAGGAAGACCTTCCGATGCCGTTTGGCGTCGCCGGTGTGGGGGGGTGTGGCGCGGGCAGGTGTCGGTCGGGACGGTCTGGGCAGGCGTTCGAGCTTCGGAAAGCGCACGGCGGTGAGTCCGAGGATCCCGGCCGCGGCGCCGAGTGAGACGGTGACGGTGAGCCGGGCCAACGTCGGAGAGAGCGTGGTCGGCAACTGGGAGCGGCTCAGCCAGTCCAGGTTCGAGATGCCGAAGAGCAGCCCGAAGCTGGTGGCGCTCGCCGCGGCGAAGATCAGGGCCTCGCGGGGCGCCCGCCGCAGTTGCGTGATCGACACGATGGCGATGGCCGTCGTCGTCAGGGGAGCGCCGAGCCCGCCGAGTTTGGCGACCGTTGGCTCTGACGTCTCTGTCCACACCCCGACTGCGTCGATGCCGGCGGCGACGATGAGCAGGACCACGCCGGCGGTGACCGCCCAACGCCAGCGGCTGGTGAGGCCGGCGAGCGTGAGGCCGACGGCCAGTCCCAGCGCCAGCAGGTAGTGGGGCCACGGCGGCGGGCCGGGGACCCAGACCAGATCGCCCGACACCTCGACCCTGTCGCGCCCGACGTCGATGGGGATCATCCAGGAGGGGATGACGACGTGTTCGGCCCCGGGCTCCTCGACCACGGCAGGGGGATCGCCGCCCATCCAGTGCGCGCGGTGATCGTGCCAACGTGCTACCTGTCCGGAGTCCAGGCGCTGCCAGTCCGGTGCGGCGTCGGCGTCCGCCTCCGGTGGGATCTCCGACGATGCCTGACGGGAGCGGTTCAGATAGGTGGCGGGCGAGCGCAGGTTCTCGAACACGCCGTCGTCGTTGACGCGCAGGAACGGCTCGTCCTCGTAGCCCCGCACGATGATCTCTTCGCCGGTGTCGTTGACCAGCTCGACCCGCGCGCCGGCTTCGATCACGCGGATCTCGAGGCCATCCACATCGGGGGTCACCTCGAGGATGCGGGTCCGGAAGTTCGTGCCTCCCGGATCGTCCCCGCCCGGCCCGCCGTGCGCCGCTGCCGGCGAGGCGAGCGCCACGACCGCGGCGAGCACCACCGCGACGACCACCCACAGGCGCGTCACTCCTCGTGCCCCTCAGCCGTGCCGGAACGCCCGGCATCGGACTGGCCCTGCCGACGCATGCGGATGCCGAGAAGGACCGCTCCCGCGACGAAGATCACCAGTACGACCACGAACACGACGGTCCCCGCCTTCGACGCATCGCCGTCCTCGTCCTCGTCCTCGCCGTCAGGTGTGGCGGTCGTCGTCGGTGCCGGCGCTTCGCTTGCGGACGTAGTCGGTGCAGGAGACAAGGTCGTGGTGGGGGATGGGTCGACCTGCTGTGGCCGCTCGAGGGTGGCTTCCGGGCTGACGGCCGTGAACCGGACGGTCCAGTCGCCGGGGTCGGGGAACTCGACGGTGGCCGCAAACCGACCGTCGTCGAGCGGTTCGAGGGTCACGGGAGTGAGCGCGGAGCCGTCGGCGCCTACCGCCACCGCGGTGATCGTCGTGAGCCCGGCGGCGGCGGGGTGACCGTCGTTGTTCCAGGTCAGGCGCACGACGTACCGGATCGCCCCGTCGTCCGTAGGTTCTGCGGTGTCGACCGCGATGGTGCCGCCGCCTTCGTGAGCCGAGGCAGGCGACGCGGGTCCCCCCAGCGCAACGAACGCGACGACGATGGCGGCGGCCACCCAGCAGTTGCGGGAGCGTCTGGTCATCGAACAGGTACCTCGATCGTGTAGTTGGATGTCTGGCCTTGCTGGACCGCGGTGACGGTGAGGGTCCAGGTCCCCGGCGCAGTGAGCGACGCGCCGTAGCTCGAGAAGTGACTCGGGGTGACAGCCTCGATGTCGAGTCGCCTCGGATTGATCTGATCGGTGCCGGCGGTCACCTCGACCGCGTCGACCGGGACGAGGCCTTGTCCGGCTTCGTCGAAGAAGTAGAGGTGGATGTCGTTCTGCCCGACGCGCGCGGGTGTCACAGTGAGGTCGAGTCGCCCCCCTCCTCCAACCGCCTGGGTGGAGATCTCGAACGGGCCGCCCACCGACTCCCGCCCCGGCGGCTGGTTCACCATCGCTGCGGTCAACGCCAACACGACGATGGCGACGACGACCTCGGCCTTGACGAACCGGACGAGGAGCGCTGCGGAGCGATCCGCCCACGAGGCCACCAGCGAACGGTTGAGCGATCCGAGGATGACGAGCGCGGCGAAGCCGGCGATCTTGGCCGTGAGAAGTTGCCCGAAACCGGTGTCGAGCAGGGCATCGAACGACCGCAGTTGCCAGAACGCCGAGAGCGAACCGCTGATGGCCACCGCAACGACGGTCACCAGCGCCACCTTCGAGAACCGGCGGGCCATAGCGGCCTGGTCGCCGGCCGCCCGCAGTGTGCACCCCAGCGCGAACAGGCCACCGACCCACACGCCGACGGCCACCAGGTGGACCAGATCGACGACGACCGCCGCCCACCGGGGGGACGTGGTCCAGGCGTGACCCGAGAGCGGCCACGTGACCATTGCTGCTGCCACGAGGCCACCCGCGATCCAGGGGCGTTTCGACCACAGGGCACCGATCGACGCTGCTCCCCCAGCGGCTACCAGGAAGAACAACCGCAACACCGCGAGCCGACCCGACCGGGTGTCCATGGCGATGTCCACCGTCAGGCCGACCGAATCCAGCAGGGACCGGCCCGACACATCGGCGGTCTGGGCAACGAGGACCACCATGGTCGCGACCGCGGCCGCGCCCGCCCCGATCATCACGATCAGCCGGAGCCGGCGCCTGACGGTCGGCTCACCCGGGTTGGCGAACGCAAGCACCGCTGCTCCCAGAGCCACCAGCGCACCGGCGTACGAAACCCAGCGACCGATCCCGCCCGCCAGATCGGTGACGGTGTCCGCGTCGTCACCGATGTCGGCGGCGCCGGTCTCGGTGCCGACGTGGAACACGAACGAGCCGGAGAGATTGTGGCTGTCCTCGCTGAGGACCCGCCAGGAGACGGTGTAGGTGCCCTGGATCCCGGGATCGTCGATGGCGGCCAGAACCGTGCGGCCCCCATCGCGCGTTTCGGCGAGACCGCGGTCCACCCGTTCCCCGGAAGGGCCGAAGACGCGGACCCCGCCGTCGACGACCTCGACGGCCTCGTCGAACACGAGTTGGACGTCGGCCGGGACGCGGTCGATTAACTCGTCCCCGGGCGGCGTGGTGGAGACGAGGGTGGCGTGGGCAGATACGGGCGCAGCCATCGGGCCGATAAAGGCGATCAGCGCCGCTGCGCAGGCGAGCAGGGTGAGGCAGGCAGCCCGCGGGAAGGCGGGCGCGCCAGATTTGGACACGGGTGCTCCTGTCGAATGAGGTCGCCGGAACGGCGAACGTGGCGGGTTCAGGCCGCCAGCGGTGGGCCTCGCCTCGACAGCGACCAGACGGAGACCCCGAGCGATCCCCGGCCAGCTAGGGAACGACCCCAGCGCTGACGCACATGGGAGCGCGTCGGGGTGGCCCTCGGCGAGCGGGCGATCACGCCTACCTGATAGGAGGCTCGTACGACCATGACTATGAGCCAGGCCACGAGGAGTTGACCGGCGAGGCCACACAGCACAGCTGGTTCCGTGAGCGTGACCCACGCACCGATCCCCACAGACCCGTGCTCGACCAGCTCGACCGAGAGGAACAGGCAGATCTGCGCGAGTGCGAGGAGGGGGAACCGGACCGGGGGCAGCTCATCGCGCAGCCCGCTCAAGAAGGCCCGGACCAGCACCGCCACGGTGAGCGGCACCGCGACGAAGAACAGGTCGCCGACATAGCCATGGTGCGAGCCGACGACCGGCGCCGCGCCCATCGCCGCCGCCAGTGCGTAACCGACAACGTGACCCGCCGCCATCCCTCCCGGGATGAGCAACAGCGTCCACAAGCGAGGCCAGCGCACCGACGTCAACCTACTGCCACCTCAGGCCGCACCCTCGGCGCCCGACCCGCTGCGACCCAGACGGAGGTACAGCGCTCCGAACACCAGGACCGCCGCCAGCGTGGCGCCCACGGCGATCAACCATGTCGGCGCGTCGCTGCCCGGGGCCCGGCACGCAAGCCCCGTCGATGCTCCGATGGCGACCGATTGGGCCGGTGAGACCGCCTCGCCCACACCGATCGTCACCGGCACCGCCAACGACGCAGGAGGATCTGAGGACTCCACGACGACGGTCCACGAGCCCGCAGCCGGAAACTCGAGGTTGGCCGAGCGCAGACCCTCGTCGGAGTCGACGTCCATGGTCTGCACTGCGACCTCCATGAGATCTGGGCCCTGCGCAGAGACGGTGACCGCAGCAGGATCAGCCTCGTGCTCGTCGGCGTACGCCACGCACACCTGGATGAACAGCTGCAGGTCGCCGCTGACGCTCGAATCCACCAGTTGGATGGCCCCGGAACTGCCATGCGCTTCCGCTCGGGACGGCGCCACCAGGCCAACCAGGGTCACGGCGCCGACGGTGAGCACGAGGCAGACCCCAGCCAACCGGCGGACGCCGCTCACTTCACGATCGAGATCGCTCAACAGCAGTCTTCACCCCTCCAGGCCTCGCGCCCTTCCTTCAACGCCAATCCCGCGATCACGAGCGCAGCGAGAGGATCGGCCCACCACCATCCCACTGTGGCGTTGAGGAGGAGCCCGACGAGCAGGACAGCCGACAGGTAGGTGCACAGGAAGGTCTCGGCGGCGTCGGCAATGAGGGTGCGCGATCCCAGGGCCTGCCCGGTGCGGCGCTTCATCACTGCCAGCGCGGGCATCACCAAGAGGGATATCGCAGCAAGGGCGATGCCGACCGCGGACGTACCCGCCTCGCCCGCACCGAACAGGTCGAACGCCGACTGCACGGTCACGTAGGCGGCGAGGGCGAAGAAGCTGAGGGCGATGAGCCTGAGCGCGATCTGCTCGCGCCGCTCGTCGACGCCGTGGCGCCGCTCGGCCCGGAACTGCCAGACGATCACCGACGCGCTGGCAACCTCGACTGCAGAGTCGAGACCGAAGCCGATGAGGGCGATCGAGCCGGCCGCGGTACCCGCAGCGACCGCGATGACGCATTCGATGACATTCCACCCGATGGTGGCGTAGGCCAGCCACAGCCCCCGCCGACGAAGCGTCGCCTGTCCCGCGAGACTCGACTCGATCGCCGTCGGCTGCCTTACCGGTGTGTGGCCGTGGTCGTCACCCACGACGGTCGATCTCGTCGGCGTCGAGAACGGCGGCAAGGTCGACCGGGATTGGCATGGGCTTGAAGGCGGACACCCGGGCCCGGCCCGTGTTGCCGAGCGGGATCCGGCCGGTCATCGAACCCGGACCCGCCAGAACACTCCGGAAGAGCTGACCTGCGACCTCTCGAATGTCGCGGGTGCGGCACGCCAGCACCAGCATCTTCAGGTGGCAGCGCACATGGGGCCCGGCCCACGGCTGGGACAGGATGTGGGCACGTTCGAGCGCGGCCCAGGCGGCATCGTTGTCCCATGCGGCCTGTGCCGCCGCGAGCTCGGCATCGAAGATCGCTTGCACCCCTGCTGGCATGGACCGGTTCATCGGGCGCGGTCCTGGTGGCAGTCGGGATTGTCGACGAGCAGCACGAGACCCGCCAGATCGGCAAGGGCGTGGGCCAGACGGGGATCAGACAACTCGTAGCGGACACGTCGGCCTTCAGGCGTACCTACCACAAGGCCGCAGCCACGCAGGCAGCTCAGATGGTTGGAGACGTTTGCCTTGGCCAAGCCCAACTCGGCGACCAGCTCTGCCGGGTAGTGGTGCCCGTCGAGAATGGCCACGAGCAAGCGCCGGCGGGTGTCGTCCGCTAAGGCACGACCGACCCGGGCGAGCGCTTCCATGTCGACGGAGACAGCTGGCATACGACAGATGGTACAGCACGAGATGAACTATGACGACGGGATCTCAACCAAATACGGCGTCGGTGCTGGGCTCCGTTGTGGCCGAAAGGCGGCCGGGCGATAGCGCTTCTTGGGCGACGGCTGGTCATAAGGAGCGTCCAAGCAAACGATCGAGGTCGGCGCGAGGGACGCGAATGGTGCGGCCAATCTCGATGCAAGGGATGCCGTGCTCGCCCCCCGTCACTCGCCACTGGCGCGCGGCGGCGTAGGCCGCGTTGCGGCTGATGCGCAGGATGGCGGCGGCTTCGTCGACGGTGAGCACCTCGGTCGAGGTGTCGGTCTCGGCGGCGGACATCGGGTTCTCCTCGATAGGCGGTGGTGTGCCTACGTAGGCCCCTGAGGGCGCCACCACTTCGCGTCGGCGTCAGATGCCGACGGCCTGCTCCCTCGCCACAGACTTCTCCGCAGGGTGCGCGAGCTCCCACGCGGTCAGTTCGCCGGTGGAGCGGTGGAGGCGATCGGCGACGGCCAGGTCGGCGGGGGCTGGTGGGATGCGGGGGAGGGCTTCGCCGTCCAGCGGGTCGGTTGTAGCGGTGAGGTAGAGGTGGTTCTCGTGTCGCCCGCGGGTGATGTCGACGTAGGTCTCGGCGCGGGTTGCGGTGGCGTCGACTCGACTTGTTGACACATCACGGGTCGAGCCCTGCACCGCGTAGCTGGTCAGCGCGTATGCGTGGTCGATTCCGACCTCGGGCCGTCCTGCCGGCGTCCGATGGAGGTCGAAGAAGCTGCGTGGGATTTCGATGGGGCCGATTCCGTCGAATTCCACGGTGAGCGTGTCGAGTGAGCGATCTCGGCGATCTCGGCGGTCTTGGTGGACGGCGACGACGGTGCCGAGGGCGCCGTTTCGGACGTAGGCGCGTCGGTCGCCTTCGACGTGAAGATCGCGGTTCGGGGCGCGGGCGGTGATGCGGTCGCCGGCGGCGAAGGCTCGACCTCCGCTGGCTCGGATCTCCTCGTCGCCGAGTTCGCCGTTCGCTTGGCGGAGGACGTGGGCCAGGCGGTTGAGTTGGAGGCGGGTGCTGTTGCGGCGGTCGACCATCGGGTGATCCAGGCCGTCTCGGTGGGCATCCCACCAGCGGCCGAGGACCTGGCGGTAGATGGTGAGGTCGTCGCCCACGACGTGCAGGTGCCCGGCATTGGCCAGCTCGTCGAACGCCTCGTCGATCCGGCCCTCACGGAGTGCCTGCGCGGCGGCCCGGTCGTGGGGGTTCTGGAGTCGATGGGTGGTGGTCAACTCCGGCGTGTGCTGCGGGTGGCGCTCGCAGAGCACCCGGAACATGCCACCGGCGGCGATGGCGCCGTGCTGGGCGGGGTCGCCGATGAGCCGAAGACTGGCACCGGTCGCGGATGCCATCCCCATCAGGGAGTCGAGGTCGCGGTCCGACAGCGTGGACGCTTCGTCGACAACGAGGATCGTCCGCGAGTCGAGCGGGAGGTTGTGGGGGTCGGTGTGGGCGAGGTACCAGGCGACGGTCTCGCACTCGATCCCTGTGGCGGTAGCGAGCGTCCGGGTCGCCTCGCCCTTCGCGGCTGCACCAACGACTCGGTAGCCCGCGGCGGCCCACGCCTCGGCGCACGCGGCGACGGTGGTGGTCTTGCCCGCTCCGGCGCGTCCGACGGCGGCTTGGAACCGGTGTCCGCGCTGGCACCACTCGGTCACCAGCCGTCGCTGTTCACCGGTTAGGTGCGGGTGGCTCGCGATCGCGGCGTCGACCTGCTCGTCGGGAACGAGGTGTGACGCACGGTGCATGCCCTTGGTGAATCGGGCTGCGACGCGGTCTTGGACATCGAGCATCTCGACGGTGGTGAACAGCGGGTCGTCGGCGTCGGTGAGCGCGACGACGTGCGGGGAGGCGAGGAACTCGTCGGTCAGTTCGATCAGTCGGCGCGCTCCGCAGAGCAGCGGCTGGGGCTTGTCGCCCTCGGTGTCTGGAACGGGAAGGTTGGCCATAGCGGCCAGCGCTTCGGATCGGGAGAACACCGACCCTCCCGCGCAGATTCCGGTGGGCCCGGCGAGTGACATGAATAGCGCCTCGGTGTCGGTCACTTGACCGCTGCGATCGTGTCCGGTGAGCGACTCGATGACTTCGGGGGTGAGGCCATGGCGGGCGGCGCGTTCGCGCCACGACGCGATCAGGTCATCGGCGGGGGTGTGGTTCTTCGCCGGCCGGGTGCGCAGCACGATGTGTTCGATCTCGTTGGGGTGCGCGCCGCGGCCGATCTCTGCTTCGAGCTCTTGGAGGGCGTCGTCGATCTCGTTGCGGCGTTTGGAGAACTCACTGACGACGCGGTTGGTGATGCCGTCGACCTCCCATCCGGACTTGCGGCCGGGCCGCCACCGCACGCCGAGCTGTTCGGTGAGCTTGCGGCGCATCTCGGCGGTCGCGAGCGCGGAGGCTGCCTGGGCGTGTTGGTAGAGGGGCCGGGCGTCGAGAGCCCGGTGGGTGCCGTCGGTAAGCCGGACGGTGTTGGCGATCACATTGTGATGGTGCGGGAACGGGTCCAGGGCGCGGGAGGTGAGGTGTCGGAACGACGCCACCATCCACCCCTCACCCTCGACCTGGCGACCTTCGACGCGGCCCATCGCAGCGTGGTCTTCGAGCCAGCGGAGCGCCCAATCGTTCCCGGCCTGGATCGACCCCAGCACCGCGTCACGGGTCGTGTCGTCGCCGAGGAGGGCGAGGACGCCGAGGGACTTCTCGGTGGTCAAGGTGAGGTCATAGCCGACCCGCACCGAAGGTGGGCGGCGGCGCTCTAGGAACTCGGCCAGGTTCTCGCGGGTGACCAGCCACTGCCCCTTGGTGCCTCGGTGGGCGACCAGGTAGGCCCGCCGTGGGTGGCGCCCGGCGGCGAGAGCCCCTTTGATCTCGGGGCGGTGCTCGTCGTGGTAGCGGGCGAGGCCGCGCAGGTACCGGTTCGTAACCCCGACCAGTCGCGCGGCTTCGGCCAGGCTCAGTTGATCGTCGGGCGCACCCAGCCCCCGGATCTCCCCCGGCCTCGCGCCGGACTCGCGTGCGTGCACACAACGGGTCAGCTCGCTGGCCCGAACCCAGCGTGAACCGTCACTCTCCACCCAGGGAAGGAGGTAGGAGCCTCCCGGCTGGGTGAACTGCCTGGTCACAGGGTCGACGGGAGGTCGCGCGGGAGGTGCATCAGGTGGTCGGTCGCGCCCGGGAATCGCGCCGGGTGATCGAGCGGGAGTTCCCGCGTCACCGGTGGGCGCGGCGTGGGGTAGAGCGACCGTCGCGAGGGCGCTGAGTGCGACGGCCGTGCCGGCATCGAGAAATTGCTCGACCTCTCGATGCGACACCTCGAGAGCGGCAGCGGCGTCGGCGACGTCGTAGAGCTGTTCCCCGTCGGCTCCGACCTTGGTGTGAGCGCCTGAGCCCAATGTGGGTCGCCGCCCGGCCGAGCCCTGGGCGGAGATGAGCCGCTCGTCGGTATGGGGGTCTCGACCAGCCAGAACCGCTGCGAAGTCCGAGCGCTGCACGACACCGGCAAGCCCGGCCCCCTCGGCGGCCCGACCGAGCCAACGCCCTGGCTCCTCGCCGCTGTCCGCGTAGTACCGCTCCGGGCCACCCGGGCCGGGAGACGGATCGGGACGCGATGGCGCGCCCTTCGCTGGTGGCTGGAGGTAGCGGACGATGGCGTCCACGACGCGGGCCGTTTCGGCCCGTCCGCCGCCCAGCGGGGTGACCGTGAACTTCACCGCAGACCGCCAGCGGGAGGTCCAGCAGGTTCCCCGTAGGGGAACCTGCAAATGTGTGCGCGCCGGACCTGCCGTTCTGGAGCGATGTGAGTCGCCGCGGAGGACGGTGCTTCAGGGGAGCCGGCGCGGCGACTGAGGGCCTTCATCCGAGGGCCTGCCCGAGTGGGTGGGGTTCGGGTGCAACTGTCGGGGGTCCGTGCTGGAGGCGGTCGAGTCGAGCGCCCATCGATGCGACGCTCGCCCGGTGCTGGGTGAGATCGTCGATCTGCTCGAGGTGGGTGCCGAAGAGCCGCTCGTGGGTGTCCTGCGTCCACTCTGGAACCCGGGCGAGCTGGCGGGGGCTGAGCGGACCGACCTGCTGATACACATCGAGCCCAGCGCCGTCAGGTGAGGGCCTGGCCAGCCGGTACTGGACCATCCGGTTCAGCGTGTTCGCGAGCCGGCTTCGCTCGCCCACGCCCACACCGAGGCCGAGCGATCGAGACAGGTCGCTGGCGCCGATCTCGGCGGGAACCTGCGTCGCCCACAGTGCAGGGAGCCGGCGTAGGAGCAGCGTCGAGCTGGGTCCGACGACCGCCGACCAGCACTGCTCGACGTAGGGGTCGGTCAGGCCGAATCCGATCCGCTGGACGCGCCCGTCGGGGTGGTCGACCGGGGTGAAGGACAGCATTCGATCCAGTTCCATGCCTTCGTAGGCCCGTCAGCGCTGCCATAGCGCGCAGCGATGGGCCGTCCGGGAGGTCGCGCGGGAGGTCGAGCGCCCGAAACCAGGACACGGCTTCGAGAAATCCGTGCGGCGGGAGGTCGAGCGGGAGGTCCGTCGGGAGGTGGCACGCGGAGCCTCCTGTTGCCCAACGACACCCGGAGGTTCCCGATGGCACAGATCCTGCAATCCCTCAACCAGGAGTGGTCGACGCTCGCCGACTCTCCTACCGCCCGTCGCGCGCTCATGCGCTGGACAGCGGTGCACCCCGTGCTACTGCCGGCGTCCGATCTCGACGAGGTCATCGATCTCGGCTACCGACCGGACGTCGGTCCTGAGGTCCGCCGTGCGCTGGCCACGCTCGCCCCGACCGATCACCTCGCCGCCCGCACCTTGCTGCAGGAGCTCCTCGGCGGCTTGGTCAACCTCGCCCACCGGGTCGGCCGTGATGCTGACGCGGTCGACGACGTCGTTCGGATCGCCTGGGAACGCATCCGGACCTATCCCGCCCACCGACCCGGCTCAGTGTCGGGCAACGTCTTGTTGGACGTCCGCAAGCGCTACCGCCAAGAGCACGACACGGAGCAGCAGTGCCCCACTGGTGTCGCCGGCGCCGTCCTCGAGCCGTCGGCTGAGGACCGAGTTCTCAGCAGGGTCTTCTTCGAGGAGCTGGTCATGGCGAGCCAGGCGAGCGGCGTATCGAACGACGTGCTCGCCACGATTCTCCGCAGCCGGGTTGGCGGCGAATCGATGGCTGACCTCGCTGCCGAGCAGCACGTGTCGCTCAAGGTGCTCTGGCACCGCCGGTGGCGGGGCGAGGCGCGGCTGCGCGAGCTGCCAGTGGCGAGCTGACGGCACCCTGCAGCTACTGGTATCACAGCAGAGGTGAGGTCTTGACATGTCTCACCAACAGTTGTCAGTATTTTTCAAATCTTTCAGTTGATTTGAAACCACATTTGACATAGAACCTTCTAGGTAATAGGTAATTGGTGGGCGGGGCTACGAGCAAGCAGCCGGCAAAGGAGTCAAAGTCATGGCCAAGCCCGATGGGTCCGACCGAACGGTGAGGGCCCTCCACGTCTGGACCCTCGTGGTGCCACTCGCCCTCGTTGTCGGCGCGGTCGGCTGCTCCGAGAACGACTCGGCTCCAGCGGTCGATCGCGAAGCCTCACGCGAGACGCCGACCAGCACGGCCCCCAACTCGGTGCTGACCACAACGACGTCGTCGGCTCCCCCGACGACCGAGCGGAGCCTCGAGGACGAGATCATCGCCCGCTACGTCGGGTTCTGGGATGCCCGCTTCGCTGCGAACAGCGGCACCCCGAACCCCGACGACCCGAGACTGCGCGAGTTCGCCACGGGGGACCAACTCGACGCAGTGGTCGCAGAGACGCAGACGAACCTCGATTCGGGATTGGTGTTTCGCCGGTCAACGAATCCCGCCGAGATCCAGCGGGTCACCGTCGTCGAGGTGAGTGGGCGCCGAGCCATCGTGCAGGAGTGCGTCGTCTCGGACGGCGTCATCGTCCGACGCGACTCCGGCGAGATCGTCAACGACCAGGTGAGCACCCACAACGTCCGGGGCGAGATGCAGAGGGTCCGAGGCCAGTGGCGAGTTGCTTCCGCCGAGCTCGTCCAGCGTTGGGAGGGGGTCGCAGGGTGCGCGCACGATTCCTGATCGCGGCAATCACCGCAGCGGTTGCGCTGGTGACGGCGTCGCCTGCGGCGGCTGACGACCGACCCGGGGGCAGCGGCGGCGCATACGTCGACCCTGGTGGAGACCCGACTGCCGTTGCCGGGGATGGTGGGGCGGGCGGTGGTAGCGGTGGACCGAGCGGGGGCGCCTCAGGCGAGAACCCGTGCCCTTGGCGGGTGGTCGTCGCCGACGACTTCGCCTTCACGGTGTACCACCCGATCACGGGCGAGCCGCAGCACTCGACGACCGGCCGCTGGCTTGGGCGGTGGTGCGACGGCGACGGGGGACTGTTCGGGTTCTTCCTGAGGCCCGAGGGCGACCTTGTCGACCCCTACCAGTTGGCGCTCGATGCGCTCGCGTCGGTGCGGATCCCGCCGCCGGAGATCCGGACGAGCCCATCCGAGCACGGGCGACTGTACGTACAGGTATCGACCTGGCTGTGGCTCGACCAGAGTTGGTGGCAGCCGTACGAGGCCACCGCGAACGCCGGCCGGGTGTCGTCCACGGTGCGAGCCACTCCTGTGGCCACGAACTGGCGCCTGGGTGACGGCAACAGCGTGTCGTGCCGTGGGCCCGGCACTCCGTGGCGGCCCGGCCTGCCCGAGGACGGTTCCAGCTGCATCCACACGTACTCGTCGTCGTCGGCCACCAGGCCCGGCGGCACGTTCCGCATCGAAGCCACCGTGGCCATCGAGGTGTCGTGGACGACGAACGTCCCCGGTGGGGGCGGGTCGCTCCCCGCGATCGACCGCACGTCGACTGTCGATGTCGAGGTCGGTGAGATCCAGGCGATCGGCACACAGGAGGGCCAGTAGCCGTGGTGTCCACCCAGACCCCAACCCGGGCCGGTGCCCCTTCCTCCGACCGGCAGCCGACACGCCCACTTGCAGATGTCCGCCCGCCGGGGAGGAGGGTACGGACGCCGGAGCTCGCGATTGGTGTCCTCGTGACGGTCGCTTTCGCCCTCGGAGCCGTGCTCTGGCACCTGAGCGCGGTCGAGAAGGTGCCAGCGCTGGTCGCGGCGTCACCGCTCGAGCGGGGCGAGATGATCGACGCCAGCGACGTCCGTGTCGCGTACGTGTCGAGCGACAACACGTTGGCGCGTCTCAATGACTCGGAGCTGGATCGGGTTGTCGGGCGTGCCGCCCTGGTTGACCTTGCCGAAGGGACGCTCCTCTCGACTTCGCTGGTTGCGGACGTCCCAGCGGTCGACACGGGTGACGGTGTCGTCGGGCTGTCCCTGGACCCGGGGGCCTACCCGTCACGTGGGCTTGCCCCTGGCGACCGTGTGCACGTCGTGCGCACCGAGGAGGTGGCCGATCTCGACGCTGAGCCGACGGTCGTGGCTCGCTCAGCCACGGTGTTCGACGTCGAGGAACTGGCGAGCGATCAGCTCCTGGTGTCGGTCCTGACCAGTGAGGCAGATGCGGAGGCGGTCGCCGCCGCGGCCGGCGCAGTTGGGCTGCGGCTCGTGTTGGTGGCCCCATGAAGGTGGTGACCCTGGCGTCGGTTCGGGGCGCTCCGGGCGTGACCACAACATCGCTCCTTCTGGCGTCGACCTTCGCCGACGGCCTGGTGGTCGAGGCCGACCTCGACGGCGGCGTGCTCGCCATCCGGTACGGCCTCGGCCGGGAGCCGGGCCTGACCACCTTCGCCGCTGCCGAACCCGACGGCGGCACCGGATGGAGGGCGCATGCACAGGATGCGGGCGGTGTGCCGGTGCTCGTCGGCCCGGACGCGCCTTCCGCCAGCGCGGCGCTGTGGCGAACAGCGGGGGAGCGAATCACCCGTGCGCTGGTCGCCTCCGACGGCGTCGCGGTGGTCGACGCTGGACGCCTGCGGTCACCGAGCACGATCGTGGCCGCCTCGAACCTCCTGGCCATCCTCGTCCATCCGGTCACCGAGCAACTGGTGGCCCTCACCCACCTCCTGTCGACCCTGCCTCAACCCGTCCGAGGGCAGGCCGGCATCGTCCTCCTTGGCGACGGGCCCTACCGCAGCGCCGATGTCGAGCGCTCGACCGGAGTGAGGGTGGTCGGCGAGTTGCCCGACGATCAGGATGCGGCCGAGGCGTTGCGCACCGGCCGCGCGTCCGGAGCGCGGTTGTCCCGGTCTCGACTCGTTCGTGCGGTATCGACGCTGGGGGAAGACGTCGGCGCTTCGCTGCTCGATCCAGTGGCTGAGGTCGTGCCATGACCGCAACGGTGACCGGGCCGACAGTGTGGCATCAGGATGGGATCGACTCTGATCTCGTCGCCCGGCTGCACCACAGCGTTGGTGAGGCGCTCACGGCGGCCCATGTCGCCCATGAGGAAGCAGGCCGTGGCCGGCTTTCGCCGAGTGACGAGCGGGCATTGGCCCGCAAGCTGGTGGCAGACGACCTTCGCCACCTGGCGGCGAGCGCCTACGCCGATGGCCGGACGCCGCTCGACGAGGCCACTGAAGCCAAGGTCACTGCGGCGGTGCTGGACCGCATCCACGGTCTCGCTCGTCTTCAGCCGCTCCTCGACGACCCCCAGATCCGAGACATCCACATCTCTGGCGCTCAGCGCGTCTGGCTGAACCTGCGCGATGGGACCAAGGTCCGCGGGCCCGCTGTCGCCGACTCCGACGACGACCTCATCGAGCTCATCGCCACGGCCGCCCGGCGCATCGGGCGGAGCGAGCGCCGGTGGGATCACGCCCAGCCGGAGCTGAACCTCCAACTGCCGAACGGCGACCGCCTCCATGCTCTCATGGCGGTGTCGGGGCGCCCGACGGTCACGATCCGTCGCCACGACTTCGACATCCACCGCGTGTCCCAGCTGGTGGACGGAGGGGTCTGTGACGAACTGCTGGCCAACTTCCTGTCGGCCGCGGTGCGGGCGCGCGCCAACATCATCGTGGCCGGCGGCACCGGCACCGGGAAGACGACGACGCTGCGGTGCCTCATCAATGAGATCCCTGCCACCGAGCGCCTCATCACCATCGAGGACTCGCTCGAGATCGGCCTGGAGCGCTTCGAGGAACTTCACCCGGACCACGAGACCCTCGAAGCACGCGAGGCCAACACCGAAGGCGTGGGCTCATTCAGCCTCGCGGAGCTGGTCCGCTCCGCTCTGCGGATGGATCCCCAGCGGGTGATCGTCGGTGAGGTCCGGGGGGCGGAGGTCCTTCCGATGCTGCTCGCCATGAGCCAAGGCAACGACGGCTCGATGTGTTCGATCCATGCCGACTCATCCAAGGGTGTGTTCGGGCGGCTCGCCATGTACGCGGCCATGACTCCCGAGCGGCTGATCCCCGATGTCACCAACTTGCTGGTCGCCAACGCCGTGGACCTCATCGTGCACCTCGGCTGGGTATCCGGGGAACGTCGGGTGACCAGCGTTCGTCAGGTCGCCGGCACCGTCGAAGGTGGCCAGGTCGTCTCCAACGAGCTGTGGCGACCCGAAGGCACCGGCAGCGGGATCCCGGCGGCACCGCCGACTCCCGACTTCGCGGCCCAGCTCGAGGCCCACGGCTTCGACGCCAGTGCCCACGCGGCCGCTCACGGGTGGTGGCGATGACCGTGCTCGTACTCGCTGCCCTCGCGGCCGGCGCCGCCCTCGGAGTGCTCTTGAACATCACCGGGCTCGCTGATCGTCAGGTTCTCGATGCCCCGTGGGGCTACCTCCGGCGCCTCGTCGACAGCTCGATGCTGCGGAAGGCCGCCATCGCGGCCGCCGCCGGGTTGGTGGTACTCGCAGCCACCGGGTGGCTGGTCGGAGGTGTCATGGCCATCGTCGCTGCGCTCGTGCTGCCAGGCATCCTCAACGGCAAGGGCGCGAGGCAACAAGCCCTCGACCGAACCGAAGCCATCGCCTCCTGGACCGAGATGATCCGCGACTCGATCGTCGCCGCCTCGGGGCTGGAGGAGGCCATCGTCGCGACCGCCCCCGTCGCACCGCCCCCGGTGGCCACCGAGGTGCGAAGGATGGTCCGTCGCCTCGACCACCAGAGGCTCCCCGAGTCGCTCGTGGCCTTCGGCGAGGACCTCGATCATCCCTCCGGCGACCTCGTCGTCGCGGCCTTGGTGATCGCCGCTCGCATGGAAGCCTCCGATCTCTCAGGGCTGCTCTCCCGTCTGGCGGACGCCACCCGTGGCGAAGCCCGAATGCGCATCCGAGTCGAGGTGGGCCGCACCCGCGTCCGCACGGCGACGAAGGTCATCGTCGGCGTCGTGATCGCGGCGGTGGTCTTCCTCGCCATCGCCAACCGCGACTACCTCGCCGTGTACGACAGTGCCGGCGGCCAAGTCATGTTGGCCATCGTGGGCGGCATCTTCGCCGTCGGTGGCTGGCTCCTCACCCGCATGGCCGAGATCGAACTGCCCGAGCGGTTCACCGCCCGAGCCGGCGGGCCCACGCAAGCCGGGGCAGAGACGTGAACACGCTCGTCATGGTCGTGCTGGGAGCCGGCGTCGGTGTCGGAGTACTGCTCATCAGGCGAGGCCTCGCACCACGCCCACCGAGCCTCGAGGAGGTCCTCGCCGGGCTCGCCCGCCCCGGAACCAGCCTCGACGACGTCGCACCAGCGGACGCGTCCAGGTTCGGCCCGATCGAAACGGCTGCCCGACGAGTCGTCGAGGCCCTCGGCTACGACGCGCACCGCCACACTCAGGAGCTGGAGCTCGTCGGCCGCAGTGCTGAGCGCCACGCGTTCGACAAGCTTCTCGGCGCGATCGCCGGGCTGCTCGTCCCCAACCTGGCCGTCGCGGCGCTCGTGGTTCTCGGGATCCCGGTGCCGGTCGGTGTCATCGCGATGTTCTCGCTGGCCACCGCGGCCGCGGGGTTCCTGATGCCCGATCTCCTCCTGCGTGACGAGGCAGGGAAGCGACAGGGAGCGTTCCGCCACGCCCTCTCGTCCTATCTTGACCTGGTCAACGTGCTCCTGGCCGGAGGAGCTGGCATCGAAACGGCGCTGCACGCCGCAGCCGACGCCGGCGACGGCTGGGGATACCAGACCATCCGCGCCGAACTTCGCCGAGCCCGCCTCACCGGACAGTCCCCGTGGGACGCCTTCGCCCAACTCGGCGCCCGCCTCGGCATCAACGAGATGGCCGAGCTCGCCGCCAGCGCCTCCCTCGCCGGATCGCAGGGGGCTCGCATCCGAACATCCCTGGCCGCCAAAGCCGACACGCTCCGCGGCCACCAAGTCGCCGAGACCGAGGCCGCAGCCGAGGCCGCCACCGAACGCATGACCCTCCCTGTCGCCGTCCTGTTGTTCGGCTTCCTCGTCTTCATCGCCTACCCCGCCGTCGTGCAGATCACGTCAGTCAGCGGACCCCAACCCTGACGGAGCCACAACACCCAAGGAGCCACTATGCCCGTGCCCGACCCCCGACTGCTCTTGGAGTACTGCTACGCCCGCTTCGGGATCGATCCGAACGACGAGCGCGGGATGACCACCACGGAAGTCGCGGTCATCACATTCCTGCTGGTCGGTGCTGCGATCGTGGTGCTCGGCATCATCTACGCCGCCGCGCAGAGCAACGCCAACAGCATCCCCACCCCCGACCAGCCAGGGGGCTGAGCCTCGTGGGCCGGGGGCTGCGCGACGAGCGAGGGGTGACGGCCATCCAGGTCGCCGTCCTCTTTCCTGCCGTCCTCTTCTGGATCATGCTCATCGTCCAGTACGGGCTGTGGTGGCACGCCAAACAAGTCGCCAACGCGGCCGCGGCCGAGGCCGTCGACGCAGCCCAGGTCGCCAACGGCACCGCCCGCGACGGCGAGGACGCCGCCGGCTCGTTCCTCGCCCACTCCGGGAACCTCCACAGCATCACCGTCACCGTGAGCCGGGAGCCCGCGATGGTCACCGCCGAGGTCCGTGGTGAAGCACCCCAGCTCGTCCCTGGCTTCGCATGGTCGGTCGCCGCTCGCAGCGCCGCACCGGTCGAGCGGTTCGTCCCCGAGGCAGAACGATGAGACTCCCAGCGCGCATCTGCGGCGACCGTGGATCGATCGCCGTCGAGGTCGCGGTCATCGCACCTGCGCTCGTGTTCCTCATGCTGCTCGTCGTCTACGCAGGAAAGGTCTCGGAGGCCGACGGCAACGTCGAGCGCGCCGCGGCCGATGCCGCTCGAGCGGCATCGCTTCGCCAACACCCCGGCGACGCCACGGATGACGCACAGACCAGTGCGGCAGCGAACCTCGCCGTCGCTGGAGTGCCGTGCCTCACTCTGACCACGACGGTTGACACCGGCGACTTCGAACCTGGCGGCACCGTCACGGTCACAGTCCGCTGCGAAGCCTCGATGGCCGACGTCACGCTTCTCGGTGTTCCCGGCCGACGAATCTTCACGGCGTCCGCGGTAGAGGTGATCGACACCTACCGGAGTGCGTCGTGAACCCCCACGACGAGCGAGGAAGCATCACCGCCTTCGTCGCGGTCGTCGCCATCGCCCTAGTTCTCGTCGCCGGCATGGCCTACGACGGGGGCCAGGTCATCCGCGCCCACAACGCAGCACGCAACGACGCAGAGCGAGCCGCTCGAGCTGGGGCCCAGGAGATCGATCTCGACCACCTCCGCGCGACGAACGAGCCCCGTCTCGACCCGGCCGCCGCGGAGGCCGCCGCCCTCGAGTGCCTCGAGCGGACCGGAGCCAGAGGAACGGCGACCGTCTCGATCGCCTCCGTCACCGTCACGGTCACCGCAGTCCAGCCGATGCTCATCCTCCCCGGCGCCGCACGAACCATCGTCGTACGCGAGACCGCCACAGCCGTCGACGAGGTACAGCCATGAACGACCGACGACCCCTGCTGCTGATCCGCGGCGTCCTCTCACTGGTCGCGACGCTCGCCCTGATCGTCGGCGTCCCGCTCCTGCTCGCCACTCTGGTGGGCTGGCCGCTACCGACCAGCATCCCGACCCTCCACGCCTTGGAAGAGGCAGCCCAGTCGGGCATCAGCGACCAGGTCGTCGTCAACACGCTCGCAGTCATCGCGTGGATCGCCTGGCCACAACTCGCCCTCGCGCTGGTGACAGAAGCCGTTGGGGTCGCCAGAGGCCGCCAGGCAATCCACCTCCCGGTGCTCCCCGCGTTCCAGGTCACCGCCACCCGCCTGGTTGCCGGGATCCTCATGATGGCCTCGACCGTGCAACCTGCCCGCGCCGTCGCCGAGCCCACTCCCATCCCGGTCCCCGCCGAAGTAGCTGCAGCGACACCGGAGTCGATCCCCGACTCACCGGATCCGAGTTCCTACGGGCACACGCCGACACTCCACGGCCGCCCCAGTGACCCAGCGCCGGCCGCGCCAGCGGCCGATCATCCGACGGTCACCGTTCAGCGGCACGACAGCTACTGGGCCATCGCCGAACGCACCCTCGGCGACGGCCTGCGGTGGAACGAGATCCTCGACCTCAACGTCGGGCGCACGCTCCCCGACGGCACCACGATCAGCGCGGGAGACGACACGCTGCACTCGGGCTGGGTTCTCGTGCTGCCTGGCGACGCCACCATCGAGCCTGCCGCCTCGCCGTCCGGTGGTCCCGCCCCGGCAACCGCGGAGGAAGATGGCCTCGCAACCCTTGTCGTCGAGCGCGGCGACAATTTCTGGTCCATCGCCGAAGATCGACTGGAAGGCGACCTCGGACGAGAAGTGGGCGACCCGGAGGTCCTGCCCTACTGGGGCGAGGTCGTCGCCGCCAACCGGGCCCGCTACGCAGAACTCGTGGACGTCGATCTCATCTATCCCGGTCAGGTCGTGGTGCTTCCGCCCACGGGTGTCGAGCTACCACCGCCGCCCCCAACGGCCGAAGAAGAGCCGGCGCCGTCGCCAGCCGGCGCTGTCGTGCTCGACGAACCACCGACAGCAACAACGGAACCGGCTCCGGCAACGGAGAACCCCGCTTCCGAAGAGACACCGCCCACGACGACTGCCGCTGACAACGATGGCGTGCCGCGGCAAACGGTCGACGAGTCGTCGCAGGGCGATCCGTCAGAGGGCGAGGATTCGAGCGACGCGCCCGTGGCGGTGGCGTTGGGCGGGTTGTCGAGCATCGCGCTCGCGGTGGGCTTGAAGCGCCTCCTCGACCGCCGGCGCCGCCGCTTCGTCAACGAGAACCCGGGTGACCTCCCCGGCCGCACGCCGGCCGACCAGCGCGAGCTGCATCAGACCGTGATCGCCCAAGCCGACGAGGGTCGCATCGACGACCTGCAGGGCGTGCTCGGCCGCCTCGCCGCATCCCTCGCTGCCATGGGATCAGAACGCCGGCCACGGATGATCCGACACTCGGACACCAGCCTCGAAGTCCTGCTCGACCAGCCCGACCCGAACGCCCTGCCCGGCTGGCACAGCACAGACGACGGCACGGTGTGGACCCTCGTCGAGCGACCGGACAACGACGAGCCTTACGACGGGCCGCTCAGTCCGTCACCGCTGATGGTGACCGTCGGCCAGCCCGAAGACGACGCACAGCTCTACCTCGACCTCGAAGCAGACGGAATCGTGGCTCTCACCGGCGACCTCGACGTCGCCACCAACCTCGCCCGCTCGATCGTCACCGAGCTGACGCTCAGCCCACTCGCCGACACGCTCCGAGTCATCGCGATCGGCGATTTCGTCGACCCCGGCGCCGACGTCCTCGAGCACCTCACGATCGTCGACACCTGGGATGGTCATGCCGAGGACCTCGTGGCATGGTCAACCCAATCCCACGCCGCACTTGCTGAGAACGGCTGGGCCAATGCATTCGTCGGGCGCGGGCACGATCCCGACCACGACGCCCTCGTTCCCATCGCGGTGGTAGCCGACCGGCCACCTCCCGACGAGCTGGCCGCCGCACTTCGCGCCGCTCAGCCGTCTGCGGTCGCAGTGGTCGTCGTCGGCGAGTTCCGGGACGCCTTGGCCACGGTCTGCTGCGAAGAGGATGCACTCAACTTCGACGCGATCAACCTGGCCTGCTCACCCCAGGAACTCGAGGCAGACGAGCTGGCCGCCACCTCCAGCCTTCTCGTCGCCACCGACAGCCCAGCGGAGCAGGAACTCATGGACCAGCTACGGGCCGAGTTCGAAGCGTCCGCATCGTCGAACGGCACCGGCCCCACCGATGGCGACGAGCCTGATCTAATGGTGGAAGGACCAGGTGACCCGGCGGACGAGCCACCGGAGTACGACGTACTCGTTCGGTTGCTCGGGGACATCACCGTCGAAGGGGGCGAGCCGCTGAAACCGAAGGCGACGGCAGTCGTCGCCTACCTAGCACTCCACCGCTCGGTCACGACCGATCGGTTGGAGGAAGCCTGCTGGTTCGGCTCGGACGGCGTCTCGCACACCAAGCGGCTTCACGACACGATGGCCGAGTGCCGCTCCGCTCTCGGATCCCAGCACTTCCCGGCCAACCGCAGCGGCAAGTACGTCGTCGGGCCGCACGTTGGCACCGACCTCGATCTGTTCGATTGGCACGTCCAGCGCGCTGCCGAGCTACCGCCGGACGAAGCGGTCGAGCACTACCAGGCCGCGCTCGACCTGGTCACCGGCAAGCCGTTCTCCTACCCGAACGCTGCCCGCGCCTCGTACGGCTGGGTCGACTTCGAGCACCATTCCACCAGCTGGGAACATCGGGTCGCGGGTGTCGCCCAGGCGTGCGCGGCGATGCACCTCGACGCGGGCGAGCCCGACAAGGCGATCGCGATGCTCCGCCGAGTCATCCAGGCGATCCCCCTGAACAGCGCCGTCGTCGAGACTCTCATGCGGGCCCACATCGCCGACGAGGATCGGGCCGGCGCCGAGAACGTCTACAGGGAGCACGTCGCCGCTCTCGAGCAAGCGAAGCTCGGCGACCCCGAGGACTCCATCGAGCAACTCAGGCTGGAGCTCCATCCACGATGATCGCCCGCACTGACAGTTCGCCGAGTTCTGGCTCCGTGGGATAGAGCCCTACTCGGTGCTCAGCGTCCTGATCGAGGGAGTTCAGAGACCTTCGAGGTCGTAGGAGCCGAGGTCCGCATCAGCTTCCATCACCATTTTGTCCTCGGAGCTCAGATCCTTGCAGCGAGAGAAGGCGATCTGATGCGGCGAGCGTTGATGCGCGCGCCAGCCGCTTCCGGTGACGACTCCGCCCGGTCCCTGGACGCGAAGACCGTCGTTCTCGACGCGAACACGACGTCGGTCGTCCCCGTCGCCACGGAAGCGGTACACCCGCGTGGCTTCGAGGAGCTTGATCGGCACTCTGGCTGGGAAAGATCCCTTGTCACGCCATCGGAGCACCACCTCGTCGCCCTCCACCCGATCGACCGCAGCGATCGCAGTCGCGTACTGCACCAGCCCGTCCGACCCGGCTGGGTACGGGCCGGACGTAAAGGTGACGAACCAGGTTTCGTCAAGCTGTTCCACGAGAGTTGGCGGCGCTGGAGGTGGCGCATGCCTCGAACCCTGGACCGCTCGCGCCCGAATACGGGTTCCCACGGGTGCCACCAGCACAACAGCAATGATGGAGAGAAGCACGATCCCGATGACCACGACGGCCTTAAGCCAGTTCGGCCACCGGGTCGCGATCACGAACACTCCGAGCAGCAGCAGGATGGCGCCGGCCGAGAGTTCGACGGCGAAGTCTTTCTGCTTGTCCGTCATGACGCGGGCTCGACGAGGCGACGCATCTGGCTCAGCAAGCCCAAGGCATGGTCGGTGGGGTCGCTAGAGACGGACCAGGTCGGATCGAGCTGGTTGCGCCGAGTCGAACTCGAAGCCGATGACGGCGTGGCCGTCGAGGGCCACGGCGAGGCGTCGCAGGGTGTCGGTACCGCTGCGGTGCTGACCGCTCTCGATGCGGGAGATCACCGACTTGGTGGTGTCCATCCGCTCTGCCAGTTCTTGCTGGGTCAGACCGAGATGGGCTCGACGCATGATCACCATGCGGGCGATCTCCTCGAACGGACGGAGCCGGTCCTGGGTCTCCCGGTACTTGGGGCTCCGGGCGCGACGTTGGCCGATGTGCTCTTCGACGCTGCTTCCGATGGGGCTGTCGTTCTTGGCCATGGCGGTCACCTCTAGGAACAGGTTAGCAGTTCTGCGAACCGTGTCGTCAGGGGGCATCGTGGCCCGCCGCCCGGGGCGGGGTCCGGGGATCGGCCTCCATCCGGGCCTTGAAGTCGTCCCAGCGCTCTTGGGCGACGGTGATGTCTTGCGCGGGGATCTTGGCGGTCCGCTTCGACAGGATGTGGAGTAGCACCAGGAGGCGGTCCGAGCGGCGGTACAGGATCCGGAAGAGCTGTCGCCCGTAGTGGCAGCGAAGCTCGCGCAGCTCCCCGTCGACCTGCGAGCTGTGTGGGAACGGGAGGTGGGGAACCTCGTCGCTGAGCAAGTTCAGTCGGTCGATTTGCTGGGCCAGGACGGCAGCGACCTCGTCATCGAGATCGTCGAGGAAGTCGCGTACGGGCTCGGCCCCGCCAGCCTCTCGGTAGTACACGGCATGGAACGCGGCCATCGATGGAACCTACGTCAGTTGGTGCAGCCGGTGGTCGGAAGACCTTCGGGGGCGAGGGGCTGACCGTCGGCGATGGCGACGAAGAAGGGTTGGGGGCAGCGCTTCGCCCCGCCGGCCTCGATGCTGAAGTGGAGGTGGGGTCCGGTGCTGTTGCCGGTGGAGGCGCTGTCGAGCAGGTACTGCCCGGCAGTGACACGGTCGCCGATCGCCACGGCCTGCGTGCCGGGTTGGCCGTGGCAGTACGTGTACTGCGCGCCGTCGTCGCCGTTGAACACGACGCCGATCCCGCACTTGCCGCTGGTTGGGGTGCCGACGACGACGCCAGTGGTGACCGCAAACAGCGGCGTGCCGACCGGAACTGGGATGTCGGCGGCCGGGTAGTCGTGGTGGGGCTTCGTGAACCACTCGGGATGCTCGTCGTACCAGCGCCGTTCGAGTGGCAGGGCGTAGTCGCCGCTGATGGCCAGGTCGCCGGCTGGGCATGGCGTCGCGCCGATCGGAGCGGAGGGCTCGAGCTGACTGGGGTTCGTCCCGGCGTAGGTGCGCATGGACTCGTAGACGGAGCTGAGCGAGGTCCAGTAGTTGGTGTCCGAGGCCCAGGTGCCAGCAAGCCCTCCCCATGTGGTCGCCGACGCGCCGGCATTCAGGGCGACGTCGGCGTTGGCGAGCGGGGCGTCGTTGCCGAGCGCGTACTTCTTGAGCAGCTGGATCTGTGCTCGGACGCCGATGATCGGGTCGGCGAACCCGGAACCAGAGGCGGTGCCGTCGTAGTGGGCGATGCCGGCGAAGTTGTTGATGGCGGTGTCGCTGTTGGTGAAGTACCCGGTCTCCAGCACGGCCTGGGCGAGCGCGAGGTCGCCGCGGACTCCTTCGGCGTCGCCCTCGGAGAGGAAAAGTGCGATCAGGTCACCGATGGCGACACCGAGCCGCGACGGTTGGCCCCGACCCGTGCCGGTCCACCACGAGCGCAGGTCGACCACGGTGAGGGCGGACGGCCCGAGGATGCTCGGGGTGCCGTCGTCGGCGATCTCCCCCTTCTGCCCGCAGGGCGTTGAGGCGCCGATGCCGACCGCGAGGATCGGCAGAGCGGTGAACCCACCAACGGTGAGAACGCATGCGAGGGCGATTGCTGCACCGAGTCGTGGTTGCTTCATGACCCGGTAGGCCCCGCACGGCGCGGATTCTTCGCGATCGGGTGGAGAGTCGGCGCCCGTCATGGGGCCTACGGGAGTGACGCCTACGTCTCACCGCTCCCGAGGGGGTTCCCTGATGATTACGATTCTTCGTGTCCTGGCCCAGGTCCAGGTTGACCCGAGCACCGATGGCATGCCTGGTGCCGACCTGATCCAGCAGCTCCTGAATTGGGCGCAGATGCTCGCCTTGTGGGGCAGCCTTGCCGCGCTGCTCATCGGCGCGGCCATGTACGGCCTGGCCCGGGAGGGTGGTAGCTACGGGGGCGCCAGTCGGGGCAAGACCCTTGCCCTCGGTGGTGTGGTCGGTGCGATCCTCGCCGGTGTCGCTCCGACCGCGGTCAACATGCTGTTCGAGGCGGCGAGCTGATGGCCCGCCAGTCAGATCCGCCGTCCTGGCGTACGGCGGCCGTCGCCGCGGTCGTGGTGGTCGCCCTTGTCGCGGGGGTGTTCCTCGTCCGGCTGACACAGGACTCCTCGTCCAGCCCGGCGCGAGCCGATGCTCGAGCAGCGGCCGAGGAGCCGCGGCCAACACCTCCGGCCGATGAACCGGGGCCGGAGGGTGAAGCGGCCGGTGCGGTTGGGTTCAGCGCCGATGAGTCGGGAGCGGTCGCCGCCGCGGTGGCGTACGCGACGGCATCGCAACGGTGGCTGTACTTCACCGACGACGAGATCGAAGCCGCCGTCGCAGAGATCGCGACACCGGTGGCCGCACCACGACTGGCCGAGGACGTGGTCGTCGACGTCTCGATGGCACGCAACCAGCTCGGCCAGTCCCAGGGTCGGATCTGGTGGCTCGTTCGCCCGTTGGCCTGGCGAGTCGAGCACTACCGGAGCTCCGAAGCCCGCGTCTCGGTGTGGACCGTCACGGTCCTGTCCGCCGCTGGCGTCGCCGCGCCACAGTCGGAGTTCCTCACCGTCACCCTCGACCTCTCATGGATCGACGGTGACTGGAGAGTCGACGGCGTTCGGGACACCCCGGGCCCGACACCGATCACCGGCCCCCAGGATCAGCCGTGGGACGCCGAGCCGTTCGACCAGGCCCTCGATGGGTTCACCCGCATCGACGGGGAGCCGGTTTCGTGATCCTCGGAATCGGCTTCCCCAACCCCGTCGGCTGGGTCATCGACAAGGTCACTGGTTTCGTCGGCGGCGCCGCCACCGCCGGCTTCGAGGCCATCATCGGCGGGCTCACCGCGTGGATCGTCGACGCCGTCGTGTGGACCGTGGGTGGCGTCTTCAACTTCTTCCTGGACTCGACGGACCCCAACGTCCAAGCCGACTGGTTCCTCACCGGCGACGGCCCTTACGCAACGACGGTCAGCATCGGCGCCAGCCTTCTGCTGCTGTTCGTGCTCGCCGGGATCATCCAGGGCACCGTCAACGGCGATGTCGGCGGGATGCTCCGACGCATCGCGCTCGAGCTGCCTGTCTCGATCATCGGGATGATCGGCCTGGTCACCATCACTCAGCTGCTCATCCGGCTCACCGACGCGCTCTCGGGGCAGGTCCTCGACAACTTCCAGGACGACATCTCCGAGTTCGGCACCGTCGTCGCCAGCCTCGACCGGCTCACCGGCGGCCACTCCACCGCCTTCGTGGTCTTCGTGCTCGGCCTCGTGACCGTTCTCGCCGGCCTCGTGCTCGTCGCCGAGCTCGTCGTGCGCTCCGCGCTCATCTACATCGTGGTCGCGCTGGCGCCGCTGGTGTTCGCTACTCGCCTCTGGCCCGCCACCAAGGGAGCGAGCCGCAAGCTCCTCGACCTGCTGGTGGCGCTCATCCTCTCCAAGCTTGTCATCGCCATCGCCCTCGCGGTCGCCGCCGCCGCTGCGGTTGGGTCCGGCTCTGGTGGCGAGGTGACCGCCCTGCCGGAACCGGAGGTCTTCGCCGAGGACCCCGGCGGGTCGGTCACCCAAGCCGTCGGCATCCTCCTGACCGCGGCAGCAGCCTTCGGGGTCTCGGCGTTCTCGCCGCTGCTCATCGCCCGGTTGCTGCCGATGACCGAAGCAGCCGTCGTCGCCCAGGGCGTCAAGGGCGGGCCGGTACGCGCCGGGCACCAGGGGATGATGATGGCCAACACCGCCCAGATGGTGTCGGGACGCCGCTTCAGTCAGATCGCCAACGGACGCGCCGCATCCAGTGCCGGGGCTGGAGCGTCACCCGCGGCGGGTGCCGGCGCGGGAGCCGGCGGTGGTGCAAGCGGCGCGGCCGGAGCTGGTGGTGCCGCCGCCGCAGCAGGGCCGCTCGCCGTCGCCGCCGTCGCCGCCGAGACCGCCAAGAAGGCAGCGTCCACCGGCGCCCGAGCAACAACCGACTCCGCCCAGGCCGCCAGCGACGCATCGACCTCGGCTCCCTCCGGTGGCAGACCGCCGCGGTCCAGTGGTGGTGCAGCCTCGGACCCGCTACCGACGGCAGGCGGTGCACCGCCATCGCGACCGCCATCGCGTCCGGATCGCCCCTCGGGGTCCAACGGGTCGAAGCCGCCACCGCCACCGCGAGGGCCCAATGGCAAGTGAACGCCTCGAACGAACCTACCGGCTCGAGCCACTCGACTCGTCCGGCATCTTCCTCGGCCTGGGCGTAGTCCAGTGTGCGCTGCTGGGTGGCGGGATCACGCTCGGCGTCGCGGCCTTGACGTCCGGTGCGCTGCTCCCGGTCGCCGCGGCCCCGGTCATCGGAGCGGCGGTGGTGAGCTTCACTCGCATTGGCGGACACGCCACCTGGGAGTGGGTACCTCTGCTCATCGGATGGGTGTGGGCGCGGCTGCGGCGCGGTCGCCGGTGGGTCGCCCCGCTCCCGCTGTGGTCCACGACCGACGGACCGGCCCCGATGCCGCCCTGCCTCGACGGACTCGACATCGTCGGCATCGACTGGCGGGCTGGGATGTCCCTCGGCGCGGTCCGAGACCGGCACCGCCAGACCCTGACTGCAGTCGTCCCGGTCTCCGGTCCGCAATTCGTGGTCGAGCCCCGCGGCGAGCAGGAACGGCTTCTTGCCGGGTGGGGCGACCTTCTGGGCCAATACGCCGTTGAACGCGGGGTCGTCGCCCACCTGTCGTGGTCCGACCTCGCCCAACCGTCGGGCATGGGCGACCACGTCGCTTGGCTCGACTCTGACGACCGCGGCGACCCCAACCAGACCGCGTCCGCCTCGTACCGGGAGTTGCTCGAGGTCGGCACCACCTCGGCGATCAACCACGAAGCCGTCGTGACTATCACCGTCGCTCGCGACCGCCTCTCCCGACACCGCGCCGGCAAGGGCGGCGCCGACGAGCAACTTCGTCGAGCGCTCGTCACCTCGGTCGAGGCGCTCCTGCGCGGGCTGCGCTCGGCGGACCTGGCCGCCTTCGACCCACTTGACCCCACCGCGCTGCAACGCCTCATCCGATCGCGAATCGACCCCGTCGGGGCGCGGTCACGCCCTCGCAAGGGCCGGCTGGTCGAGCGGCTCGCCCTCGTCCGATCTCCCACAGCCGGACCCCTGGCGCTGGAGACCGATTGGCGCCACCTCCGCGTCGACGGTGCGTTCCACCGCACCTGGTGGATCGGCACCTGGCCCCGGCTCGCGGTGCCGCCGGCCTGGCTGGAGCCGTTCCTCTCCGGAGGTGGCGTCACCCGGTCGATGACCGTCTACTTCCAACCTGTCTCGACCCACCAGAGCCGCCGGCGCATCGAGCGCGACCTCGTGAAGCTCGAGTCCGATGCCGTCACCAAGGAGGAGAAGGGCCGGCGCATCGACGCTCGCCACCGGCGTGCCACGCAGGCCCTCCTCGATCGTGAGGAGGAGCTCGTCGCCGGCTACCCCGAGATGGGGTATGCCGGGCTGGTCACCGTGGCGGCCCGCACGCTCGAGGATCTCGATGAGCACTGCGAAATCATCGAGCAACTCGCCCGTGAGAACGGCATGGACCTGCGTGTCCTCGACGCCCGCCAGGACCTCGGCTGGGCCGCCGTGCTCCCGCTCGGCCTCGCCCCTTCGACCCTCTTCGCGTCATGAGCCGTCCAGCACTGCGGCTCCGCTACCACCAGGGCACCACCGCCCACACCTCCAGCATCTATCCCTTCTCGGTCCAAGGCTCCTTCGGGCACCGCGGCACCTACATCGGACTCGACCTCCTGGCCGGAGGCGGCGAGTTCTGTTGGGACCCCTTCGAGGCCTACGCCACGGGGCTGGTCACCAATCCCAACGGTTGGATCCTCGGCGAACCCGGCAACGGGAAGTCCGCCCTCGTGAAATGCCTCCTGTGGCGCCAAGCCGCCGTCTACGGCACAGGTGCCCGTGGCCGCTGGACGGCCATCGCCGACCCGAAAGGTGAGTACGCCACCCTCGCCGAGCACCTCGGGCTCACCACGGTGAAGCTTAGCCCTGGTGGCACCGCCACCATCAACCCGCTCGCACCCGGGCCCGCTGCCGAACACGAACCCGAGGACAAGCAGATCCTCCGCCGCGCTGAGATGTGTGCCGCTCTCGTCGGCACCGTCCTCGAACGCACGCTCACCCAGCTCGAGGACGCGGTCGTGTTCGCCGCCATCGAGCAGCTCACCACCGCGCCGCTCACCGAACCCACACTCACCGACGTGGCGCGACTCGTCGCCAACCCAACCGAGGCGATGACCGATCGTTTGCGCACCAACGACCGCGACCTCGCCGCCGACACAAGCACGATCGCCTACGCCCTGGACAAGCTCCTGTCCCGATCGCTGCGCGGCATGTTCGACGGTCGCTCCACCGTTCCGCTGCGATGGGACGGGCCCGGCGTCGTGCTTGACCTCTCCGCCGTGCCGCTTGACTCCGACGCGCTCCCGCTCGTCATGGTCGCCGCGGCCGGCTGGTTCCAACAGCTCATGGCGTGCCCCGGCCCCCAACGGGTGCAGATCCTGGACGAAGCATGGGCACTTCTCGGCAACCGCGACACCGCCGGCTACCTCCAGACCTGCTTCAAGCTCGGCCGCACCTACGGCGTGGCCAATCTCTGCATCACCCACCGCGCATCCGACCTCGTGGCCCAGGCCGACGACGGCACCGCCACCAGCAAGATCGCCGCCGGGCTGCTCGCCGACTCGGCCACCAAGATCATCCTCCGCCAAGCCCCCGATCAGCTCGACGCCGCAATCGCCCACTTCGGACTCACCGGACCCGAGGCCAGCATCATCGGCCAGCTCACCCGCGGCAGAGCCCTGTGGAAGCTCGGTGGCAGAACGGCCGTGGTCCAACATGTCCTCGGCCCGAGCGAGCTGGAGATCATCGACACCGACGCACGCATGCACGGCTCGACCGGCAGCGGAGCCGAGGCGGCATGAGCCGTGTACGACCGCGACACACTCCTCGCCGCCGTCGACCTCCGAGAGCTGGCCGACGACCTACTCGGCCCGGCCGGGGCCGACGGACGCGCTCGGATGTGGCGCTGCCCGAACGACCAGCACGCTCAGACCGGACGCACCCCACCGGTCAGCATCTTCACCAGCCGCCGGGGTGACCAGCGTTGGCGATGTCACGGCTGCGGTGACGGCGGCACCGCCATCGACCTCGTCCTCGCCTGCCGAGGAGGCACCGCCCGCGACGCGATGACCTACCTCGCCGAACGCGCCGGCCATCGTGAACAACCGGAGGACTGGCGACCCTCGCCCCGTCCGAATCGCTCCCGTTCAATCCCACCTGCCGGGTGCCGCGATCCCGAAGGGCTCAACCGCTACGTCGATGAGTGCGCCGAGCGCCTCTGGAGACCGGAAGGGCGGGGGATGCGGCGCTGGCTCATCAACACGCGCGGCCTGCCTCGTGATGTCCTCGTCGAGAACCGCGTCGGCGCCGACCTGGGACCCCGCGCACAGCAGCGGCCCGAAGGCATGCCCCGCTCGATGGGCATCGTGCTGCCTGTGATCCACGACGGGCACGCGGTCTACGCCCAACTCCGAGTTCCCCACCCTGCGGCGGATCGGCCCCGCTACCTGAACCCGACCTCCGATCTCGCAACCAACCCGCGCCTCTCCCGAGCACGGCCCGTCGAGGCACGACGCCCGGAGGTCGTCGTCACCGAAGGCGCCATCGACGCGCTGTCCGCGGCGGCTGCGGGCTACCGGGCCGTCGCCGTGCTCAGTGCCGCCTATGGCGACGAGGCCGTCGCCGTCGCCCTGGCGAAGCTCCCGCACCCACTCGTCATCGCCTTCGACGCCGACGACGCCGGTCGCGCCGGTGCCGACCGACTCGGCGCACTCCTCGAGGCGCACAAACGTCCACCGGTCGTCCTCGACCTCGGCGCCGGCGACCTCAACGACGCGATGCGCCGCTCTGACGACTGGCCGATGCGGATGCAGCACGCTGTCGATTCGCCGATAGCCGAGCGGTCCGCGTCGATCGGTGCGGCCGTAAGCCGCTAACTGGCACCTGCCATCCCTCGTCGATGTGGCAATACTCCGAGGCAGCATCAGGTGACTGGCGTGAGACTCACGAGGCCCGAGGGCCAGACGCCCTCGAACCTCGGCTAGGCGAAGCTGCGCAGCCGATCAATGGGTGGACTCTTCGTGGCTTCGAGCCGCACCACTGAGCGCGCAGATGTCAGCGAGCTGAAGCTAGCGTCGGGCTTCGACCGAACGACCAACAGGACGGGTGTGTCGATGAGTCTGCAAGGCGTCACAATCCAGCCGATTCGCCGCGGGACGACGAATCCCGACGATGTGATTCGTCCAGAACCCCTGGAACACGCAGACGTCCGCGACGTAGAGGGCACGACGGACGGAAACTCGTGGACGGCGCGCCTGTACCTGTGGGCCGGGGATCCGACGCCGCCGTCTTGGCTGACATTCGTACGCGACGGGTTCGGCGATGACCTAACGCTGCCCGATTCATCACGGAGCAGCGCACTGATTGTGATGACCATTCAGTACTTCAGTACGCGATTGTTCGCGATTCCGCTCGGCGCAGGCCGCCACGCGCTGAATCGTTCGGCGTGCGATTTCGATGCGGCCCGCAGGGTGCAGCTCAACGTCGTCTACGAGGGCGATGAAGGTGCCGATGCCCTCACCGCCGCCCCCCGGGTTCGAGAGGCCGAGTGGCTGCGCCGAGGCGAGACGAGCATGCGAACTCGCCGGCAGGCTGGAAGGGACGCCGACTTTGACCAGTTTGAGTTCGACCCGGAGATCGAACAACTCGTCGGTCTAACGGGCGTGCCAGTCAACGCCGAGCTGTTCGGCACTCGCGTGTCGGGCAAAACGAGCCTTCGGTTGGGCCGCAGCATCGACTTCGATGACCTTGCCGGGATCTGTCGGACCGTCGCCCAGTACGAGCGCAAGACCGACTACAAACGCCGCTTCAGCTTCGTCGACCGAGTCACCACCATCACCAACGCATCGACCACCGCAACCCTCACCGCCGTCGTCGCTGCACAACTCCGAGATGACCCCGCCGATTGGGAGCTCTCTCCCCCCGAGCTCGTCGATTTCGATTGCCTGTCGTCACTGGTGGTATCGCATGCTGACATCGACGAGGTCGAAGTCGATCCGGGCACCGCTGCCACCGATCTGCTCGCTGCGCTCGAGACGGCAGGTGTCGGCGGTGTTACGGCCGAGCTGTTGCAGGACATCACGTTGACTGGCATCACCTCCGACGACGGGATCATGAACAGCTGGCGCCTTATCGAGTGTCTCGACGGTCAGTTCGAAGCCGACGTCGAGCACGAGGCAGCCACGGTGCTACTGACCGCTGGATCGTTTTCCATCGTCCAGGCCGACTACCTCGCCGCGATCGACGCAGCACTCACCGCGATTGCGGAGTCGACGGTTGTGCTGCCCAATTCGCATCTTGGAGCGGATGGCAAGGAGATTGGTGAGGGTGAGTACAACACATTGGCGGCAGCATCCAGCGAGGACTTCCTGCTCCTCGACGCCAAGAGTGTCGTAATTCCAGGCAAAACCAGTCCGATCGAGATCTGCGACGTACTCGACACAGGACAGAAGCGGTTGGTTCACGTCAAGCGCAAGTTCGGCTCAGCCGCCCTGAGTCACCTCTTCGGGCAAGGGAGCGTGTCCGGATCGCTCCTTGTTGATTCGACTCCGTTCAGGTCAGCTGTGCGAGCCAAGCTTCACGACATCGATGGAGCATCAGCCACCCACCAAGCGCTGTTCGACGACGATGTGTACCGCGCCGGCGACTACGAGATTGTTTACGGCATAATCGGCGATTGGCAGAATGGTGGCCTGGCCAATCGACTGCCGTTCTTTTCAAAGGTCAACCTCCTGAAGCATGCCCAAACGTTGCGGCGATCCGGATACAAAGTGACGTTTGCTGCGATCGGTGTGGACAACTAGGTGAAGCGCAGCACCGCTCTCGGGTTCTGAAGAGCGCCCTGGACGCCGTTTCGGACGTCCCCGTCTCCGTCGCCCCCGGCTTACCCCTGTCCGACGCCTTGCACAGGTACGCCAGGGAGCCGAACACGCCTACCTGAGCGGCTCAGCCGGCGGCCGGGCTATTCGACTGCGTCCTCGATCAACCCGTACGGGGGATTCTCCGGGTCACCGGAGTAGCGCGCAACGACGTACTGGTCAGCGAACTCCGGTGGGTCGTTGTCGACGACAATCAGCTGCGTGCCATCTGACCGCCCACTCTCGGCCCATGCCACAAGGTGCTGGTAGACACCTCGAGCGATCGCCGGTGCTTGGTAATCGTCGCCGATGTGTCCCGAAGCCGGCACAAGGTTCTTCTGCGGGCTGTCGATCATGAGCAAACCGGGGTGAGCGCCGCCATCGTCAGCGGACTTCTCGAACACAGCGAGATACCACGCAAGAGCGATCAACGTCATCGCACCGGCTGATCCGAGCTGGTCATAGCGCACCCCTCGCACCGACGGCACGAAGCGCCTGTCGAGGGCGACGTCAGCCAGCTTCGGGTAGTGGAAGTCTCCGAGGATCGCAGTCAGACGCGCGGTGAGGTCGTCAAGGATCGAGCCACGAGTGACGTTCGCTTCGGCTGCAGCCAGCTGAGCACCGGTCACCTCAGCTAGCTGCTGTCGGAGCGCACCGAGCTCCTGGCGTCGGCGCTGGCGCGACATGTGCATGTTGCGGACTCGACGGAACTCGGCTGCTGATGCACCCACGCGGGTGATCTCCTCGAGTAGCGCGTCGCGCTGGGTCATGAACGGCGAAAACCGCCCCCTCATCGCTGCGTCAAAGGCGACCTGGGCACGGCGCTGGTCCTGAGAGGCGCTCTGCATCTGAGCGTCCACTCGATCCTCGGTGGCGCGCAGCTCGTCCAGATAGCCGACCAATTCCTTGTGACGGCTTCGGATCGCTCGCAGCTCCTTGTCGAGGTCGACATCGTCTACGTCAGTCTCGATTGGCTGGTGGCACACAAAGCAAGCATCGGTGTCGGGGCCGGAGTTCGTGACCGGCTGTAGGCACCACGGGCACACCTCGATCGAAAGTGGATCGAAGAGGCGGCTCGCTTCTTTCGCGAACACCAGCTTCTTGATGTCCTGCTCGTATTGGGCGCCTAGTGCCATGAGCCGGTCGAGCTGAGTGCGTGTGTCGCGGAGTTCATTCGACAACCGGCGAGAGCGAGTCGCGGCGTCCTGGTACACCAACCGCTGTTCGTCGCCGAAGGCCGCCTCGGCGTCCATCTGGACCTCGACGATGGACAAGCGCTCGCCCAACGTTCCTTCCTGCTCCTCGAGGTCGGCGATCTGCTCGTCAATGACTTCGAGCGCAGGGATCCGCTGCTCTGCCATGAAGGCCTCGACCGTCGCGAGTTCGCGATCTCGATCGGCGATCTGCTGCTCGAGTGCTCGAACCTCCGCAGCCAGCGACGCAGCTGAATTGTCGTGCGCCCAGAACATGAGGTCCAGGACCTGCTCGTGCTTGAGCCGGACCACCGGCTGACTGCGCTCAAGCAGCAGGTTGCGACTGTCGAGATCCGAGTTCTCGAGGAACATGACGCGCAGCAGGTCTCGGACGGACAGCTTGTCGACGGCAGAAGCGCCTTTTGTCGGGGCCTCGCGCAGGACTACGTGTCCGATGCCGAACTGACCGAGCAGGAACTGTGACAAGGACTCGTCACTGCTCGGCGGGCTGATGGTCAGCTCACGCTGTGGGTGCGGCCCTTCGAGCTCGTCGATCGTGCACGAGTGCACAAACGCCGACTTGGAAGGCCGCTGCACAGTCGAGCGCTCGATGACAAATCGTGCGCCCTGCATTTCGCATTCGAGCAGCGCAGTGCGCACGCGAGACCGGACCTCTGGGTGGTGGGGGAAGTCCGCCCCGCCGAGGCAATACGCGATGAACTCGAGGACACTCGTCTTCCCGGTCGAGATCTGCCCGGCGATAACAGCGAGCCGCTCGGGCTCATCGTCGGGGCCGAGGAACGAGACGTCGTAGTTCCTAGCGATGCCCTGCAAACGGAGGCGGCGAACCGCGAGCTTGGACATCAGCCGCCCGCCTCCAGGTTGAGCGTCGGCTGAAACTCGCTGTCGACATCCAAGATGTCCAGTCGCATCCCGCTGCTCCTGAGCCACTCCGAGGCGCGTGCAGCAAGGCGCGCATCGCTCAGCCGGAACAACGGCCGGATCATGTCGATGCTCTGGCGGTAGGCGTCTGCGTAGAGCGACTCGAAGCTCTGGGCTTCTCGCCGGCCTCGGTCGGTGAGCTCGCAGACGATCCGTCCGTCAACCGTCGACGGTCGCGCATACCCCCACGCCGTGAGCGCTGCGAGGTCCGAGCGAAGACGCGCACGCCGGTTTGCGTACCTCTCCGGTGCCGACTGGTAGCTCAATGCCGCCGGATTGAAGCCGGCCAGCTCGAGCCGCACAGCGTCGGAGCCCTGTACGACCAGATGTGGATTGGCCGCGAAGAACTCGAAGTAGCCGATGCGGTCGATGTTGAGTGGAGCGTCGAAGGTCGAAAGCAGCACCAGCAACTGCCCGCGGCGGAACACGGCGCTTGTCTCAGGCGGGCGAGAGACTGCGGTGAACTCCATCAAGGTGTCGCCGCTCGAGCGTCGACGACGTCCTTGTAGTTGCGCACCCAGCCGGCGTCGCCGGCTTCGACGAGGTGATGCACCAACCCGGAGCGATGTACGAGGGTGTCGCGGAGTTCGCGTGACGGGTTGGCCTGGTGATGTGCCTCGACGGCGCTCATGACCCCTGGGTAGAGGTGTGGCAGCTCGTTCACAGCGGCGTCAACAGCCGCCTTCGCCGCCTCGAAACGCGTGTGCCACATCTGGTGGAGATTCGCCTGGACTGACCCGAGTGCTTCGATCTCTGAGCGGACTTCGCGCTCCTGTACGTCTCGAGCCATGACCTCTGCATTGAAGAACGCACGTCGAGCCACTCGATCGTCGGTGATCCCGGCAACCCGCAACTGCTCGACGAACAGAGCCGAGTCGAACCGCGACCAGTCATCTGGATCGCGGACAGATCGTTCGGTTGCGCGTTCCCCAGGCGCTCGACCGAAGAACTGTTGGCGCACTCCGGCGAGGTCGGGCTTGCGCAACAGGCCCTCAAGCTGTGCGCCAGGCCAGAGCTCGATGGCTACGCCGGAGGTGCGCTGGGTTCGACTCCTCCAACCGTCCCACCACTTCGTGGCGGGACCGTCGAGATCGACCGGGATCGCAAGTGTCCAACTCGCGACCTTGAAGCCCTCTCGCTCTGCCGACTTCTGGATTGAGCGAAAGGACTCTCTGATCTCCGCCTGCTGCGCCTTGTTGACACCGTCGATGAAGTACTTCGACTGCCAGACGCTGATCGTGCCGCGCGAGAGCTCACCGACAAAGGTGTCGATCCCCCAGTCGCCTGGATTCGCCTGCACGGCCCGCGCCGTCGGATGCAGCTCCCAGACGACGCCGGTGACAAGCCGCTCGAAGCGATCGCGACCAGCCGCCTCGCCCTCCGCGTTGAGCAGAGCAAGGCGCACCAGGCCCGATCCCGCCGTCGGGATCGCGGCCATCGCTTCGAGTGTGTCCTGCTCTGTGGACGTCATCTGAACGGCCCGCCGAACTCGATCCCGTGTCAGCGACGTCAGACGCCGCTCGTACCCACGCCAGCGTACGAGAACGGCGTGGCCGCTGTCGTGGACCGGCAATGCCACGCGCCAGGGAGACGGTTGTACATTCCGCCATCCGACCCGAACGACGGCTACGGATGCGCCCCGTGGCGCTTGGGTGCCGAAGGGTGCGGACGGTTACGCCGACGCCCGTCGGCGAAGCCCTGTCCCCAATAATGCCCGTAGGGACGCGGAGCGACGCCGGCGATGATCCGCTCGCGAAGTTTCGGCCATCGCTCGGGCCTACTTGGGTATGGAACGCGAGGGTCTAGGTGGCTTCGAGCTGCTCGTTATCGTCGTCGCCGGTGCCGGTCTGTCCCTCGTCGGTGCGGTGTGGGCGGGCGCATGGCTCGCACTTGCCGCCTCGGGGAGCGCTCGCGCAATCCCGTTCTCTGCGGCAGCGGATGCGGCGCCGCGACTGCCGGCGAACCTGAGCGCACCCGCGGGGGCGTGGAGCATGCCCTTCAGTCAGCTGCTGCCGGGTACTCCGCTCTACTGGTTCTGCACTGCGTTGACGGCGGCGGCGCTTGCTGCTGCCGTGGCCCTGGTCGTCAGGTGGCTGAGCCGCTCGAAGGTAGGGACGGCGAGGCGTCGTCCTCTCGGGGTTGACGGTCGCACCCGCTTCGCGAAGCGGCGCGATCTGGAGCCGCTCCTGGTGCCGGGACCCGTCGCCGGGCGGTTCGTGCTCGCTCAGTTTGGCCGGCGCCTGGTGGCCACCGAGTCCCCGCCCCCTCGACCGTCCCGTCCGCCTCGTAGAGCAGCTCGCCGAACCCGTCGAGGAGATCGGGGCGCGGTGGCGCTGGTGGGGCCTTCGCGGTCGGGAAAGACCACCGCAGCGGTTGCCGGGATCCTCGAGTGGGACGGGCCGGCGGTGCTGTCGTCGGTGAAGGCCGACCTGTTGGCGACCACCCACGGATGGCGCTCGACTCGCGGTGAGGCACGGGTCTACGACCCAACTTCGTCGACCACCCCGAAGGGCGCGTCGGCGCTGTGGTCGCCGCTGCAGCAGGCGGGAACTGTCGTCGGCGCCCAACGCGCCGCCCGTTCCCTATGCGATGCCGCCCCGCGAGGTGGGGTCGAGGGTGGGATGGACTTCTGGTTGGCGCAGGCCGAGATCCTGCTGTCTGGTCTGCTGTTTGTCGCCCACCACGCGCATCGCAACATGGACGCGGTGTGCGAGTGGGTGCTCACCCAGGACCGTCCCGGCGAGTTGGGACCCGGCGAGGTCCGCGAAGCGCTCGACGCTCTGAGCGTCTCGAACAATGCCGTGGTCGCACGGGGTGCCGTCGAGGTGGCCAAGGCCGTCGTGTCGGTGTGGGAGATGGAGGAACGAACCCGTTCGTCCATCTATGCCACCGCTCAGACGGTGATCTGGCCGTGGACCGACCCCGGTGTCGCCGCGTCGTCCCGCTCGCGGAAGGACAAGAAGGGCCGCCGGCTCAAGTTCGACGGGGTCGATCTCCCGTGGCTGCTGTCGGGGTCGAACACCGTCTACCTGTGCTCGCCGATCGAGGACCAGAAGCGTCTCGCCCCAGCTTTCGGTGGGTTGCTCAACGACCTGATCAACCAGGCGTACCGCCACGTCGCCGCGACCGGCAAGCCGCTCGACCCGCCGCTCCTGGTGGTGATCGACGAAGCCGGCAACACCCCGTTGCGGCAGTTGCCCGAGTACGCCTCGACACTCGCCGGCATCGGCGTGCTGCTGGTCACGATCTGGCAGTCGCTCGCGCAGCTCGAGGTCGCCTACGGCAAGGCGGCCGACACGATCCTGACGAACCACCTAACGAAGGTGTTCTACGCGGGCCTGTCTGACCCGACCTCGATCCACTACATCGAGCGGGTTCTCGGCGAGGCCGAGGTCGACACCCGGTCGCACTCGGCCGCTGAACGCCTCAATGGCGGTTCGGACCAGTTCTCGACCATTCGCGTTCCGCTGGCCCCGGCCCATGTGTTGAGGCAGATGCGGCCAGGCGATGCGCTGCTGGTGCACGGCACCCTCCCGCCGGCCCACGTCCGAACCCGGCCCTTCTATCGAAGCCCGCACCTGGCGAAGCGCTCTGCGATCTCGGTCGGTGAGGGGAGCGCGGCGTGAAGCCGTTCCTCCGAGCGACGGACCGCGCCCGCCTCGCTCCAGTCGGGTGGGTGTCGGAGCCCGCCGGGCTGTGGGCCGGTCGTCAGGTCGAGGTGGTGTTCGACCCGCGCCAGCACCAGATCGTCATGGTCCGCGACGAGCCGGGCGACACGACCCGAGCGACGTTGGCGGGGGAGGGGTTCCGGCGCCTGGCCGTCGACGGCCAGCAGGAGATGTGGATGCGCGATCGCACCGCCGCCGTGGAGCAAGGCCACGGGCGAGTCGTGGGCAACCACACACCGGCCAGGACGCAACCGCTCGAAGGCCGGGGCCTGTGATGGTCCGCTGGAGCGGTCGAGGGCGCGGGTAGCGTGACGGCAAGCGATCGGAGCGCTCGCCGTGATCCCTCCGGGCAGCTGTCGCTGTTCGATCTTGCGCTCCCTCCCGACGATGCGAGTGCATCGAGACAGGAGGCAAACCATGAATCGCTACGGGCAGATCGCCCACGACCACAACCGGCAGCACCGGCCGGACGTCTATTCGCAGATCCCCGACCCCGACGCGTTCTTCGCGGAGGCCGGCGAAGCGATCGCGGTGGAGGTGACCCGGCTGCGCGATCAGATCCTCGACCAGCCCCGGCCCGGCGAGAGCCTCGAGGCCTACCGGCTCCGGAGCTACCAGGCCTTGGTGACCGCCGAGGAACTGACCATGGCGGACCACCACCTCTTCCAGCCAGTCTCGACGACCGGGACGGACGAGGACCAGAACGACGATCCGGACCTGGACCGCCGCTACCAAGCCCTCGCCGAGATCAACGAGACAATCAACACCCCGCTGTAGGCGGACCGGAGGTACCGGCGCGGCCCGCGCCCTTTCGACCCTCCGGCCAGGACGCCCTCGCTCCTGCGGGCACCGCCGCCAAACTGAGAGCGAACCTCGACGCACTCGCCGTTCTGAACCGTTGCCATGACGAGGGCGGCCGGTGGGCCGACGTCGACGAGCAGGCAGTCCTGGCGCGCTGGTCGGGATGGGGTGCGATCCCACAGGTCTTCGACGAAGCGGACGACCGCTACGTGGACGAGCGCGCCGAACTACGCCGGCTACTTCGGACCGAGGACGGTTGGGCTCAGGCCCGGCGTACGACCCTGAACGCGCACTACACCTCGGCTTCGGTGGTCGCCGCGATGTGGCGCGCAACCGGAGCGCTCGGTGCCGACGCTGATCTGCGGGTACTGGAACCGGGTTGCGGGTCGGGCAACTTCATCGGCTTCGCCCCACCCGGAGCACAGCTGACCGGCGTCGAACTCGACCAGACCACCGCCGAGATCGCCAAGCACCTCTACGGCGCCAGGGCCACCATCCATGCGACAGCGTTCGAGGAACTGCGAGTCGAGGACGGCGCCTTCGACGTCGTGATCGGAAACGTGCCCTTCGCCAAGGTCACGCCCCACGACCCCCGCCACAACCGCGGCCGCCACGCACTGCACAACTACTTCCTCCTCAAGTCGCTGCACCTGACCCGCCCCGGTGGCCTCGTCGTCGCGCTCACCTCCCGGTACACACTCGACGCCCGCAACCCCGCGGCCCGGCGCGAGATGGCCACGCTCGCCGATCTGGTGGGCGCGATCCGCCTGCCAGAACGCGCCTTCGCCTGCTCGTCCGGCACCGACGTCGTTGTCGACCTGGTGATCCTGCGCCGCCGCCCACCCGGAGCCGAACCCTCCGGTCCCGGCTGGGAACGCGTCGGGCCCGCACCCATCGAGACCGCCGACGGGACGGCGCCGCTGGAGGTCAACGAGTACTTCCTGGCTCATCCCGAACATGTCCTCGGCGAACTGGTCGCGGGCCGGGGCATGTACCGCGATCACGAGCTGACCGTGACCCCCAACGGCGACCTGGACAGGCAGCTCCCGGCCGCGCTCGACGATCTCGCCACCCGAGCCCGCGATCGTGGCTTGGTCTACGTGCCCGCGGCTTGCGCCGACGAGACGCGGACCGAGCCCCAGGCGGCGCGAGGCGACTTCGACCTCACCCACGCACAGGACGGCAGCTTCGTCGTCAACCAGCGCGGCGAAGTCGCCCAACTCCAGGGCGGCACCCCAGTCACCTACGAGCCGCGCTTCGCCAAGGACCGCAGCGAGCTCGCTCGACTCGTCGGCCTGCGCGACGCCGCCCGCAGCGTGCTCACCGTCCAGGTCGATGGCGGCAGCGACGACCAGCTCACCGCCGCGCAAGCGACCCTCGCCGAGGAGTACCGCACCTACGCCCGGTTGTACGGGCCGATCAATCGGTCCAGCCAAGCTCGCACCGGTCGGCGCAATCCCGAGACCGGCGAGGAGATCATGCGTCGCCTGCGGCCGCGCATGGGCGGCTTCCGTGAAGACCCCGACTGGCCCCTTGTCGCCGCCCTGGAGGTGTTCGACGAGGAAACCCAGGAGGCACGCCCCGCCGCGATCTTCCACGAACGCGTCATCGACCCTCCCCACGAGCGCCACGGCGTCGAGACCTCCGACGAAGCCGTCGCCGTCTGCTTGGACGAGACCGGCACCATCACGATCGATCGCGCCGCCGAGCTACTCGGCACCGATGCCACCACCGCACGCCGACACCTTGGCGAGCTGGTGTACGACGAACCCGGCACCGGCCGGCTCGTCGCCGCCAGCGAGTACCTGTCGGGCAACGTCCGGGCAAAGCTCGACGCCTGCCGGGCTGCCGACGATCCCGACGGCCTCTTCCGGACCAACGTCGCCGCACTGGAACGGATCTTGCCCCGCCAGCTCGAGCCCTCGGAGATCACTGCCCGGTTCGGCGCGCCATGGATCCCGAGTCGAGACATCGAGCAGTTCTGTCGGGAGGTGCTCGACGCCACCGTCGACGTTGAGCACCTCCCGCAGCTCGGCCACTGGTCCGCCCGGCTACGCGACGGCAGCCGTCGGAGCGTCGCCCTCTCCTCCGAGTGGGGCACCTCCCGTGCGGATGGCATCACCTTGCTCGACGCGGCACTGAACCAGCGGCTCCACACCGTCACCGACGCCACTGAGGACGGCCGCCGGGTCCGCAACGACGCCGAGACCCTCGCCGCTCGAGACAAGCAGGAAGCGCTGACCTCGCGGTTCTCGACGTGGGTGTGGGAAGACCCCGACCGGGCCGAGCGGCTCGCCGGTCGCTACAACGAACTCTTCTCGTCGACCGTGTTGCCCTCGCACGACGGCAGCCACCTCAGCCTTCCTGGACTCGCCGGCACGTTCACACCGAGGACCCACCAGCGGGACGCCGTTGCCCGCATCCTCACCGACGGGCGCGCCCTGCTCGCTCACGCCGTCGGCGCCGGCAAGACCGCAACGATGGTCATCGCTGCGATGGAGCTTCGCCGCCTCGGCTTTTCTTCGAAGCCGGCGGTGGTCGTGCCAAATCACATGCTGGAGCAGTTCACCCGCGAGTGGCTCCAGCTCTACCCGACCGCCCGCATCCTCGTCGCCGACCGGGAGCGCCTGTCGAAGGACCGGCGCAAGGAGTTCGTCGCCCGCGCCGCCACCGGCGACTGGGACGGCATCGTCTTCACACAATCGGGGTTCGCTCGCCTGCCCCTCGGCCACGACCTGATGACCTCCTACCTGGGCGAGGAGATCGAAACGGCCCGTTCCGCACTGGCCGGCTCCAAGGACGGCAAGGGCCTGTCGGTCAAGAAGCTCGAGCGGCGAATCGCCCAGATGGAGGAGACCTACAAACGGCTCCTCGCCGAGCACAACAAGGACGACGGCGTCCGGTTCGAGGAGACCGGCATCGACTACCTGTTCATCGACGAGGCCCACGCCTACAAGAACCGTCGTGTCGACAGCTCGATCGACGGCGTCGCCAACACCGGGTCCCAGCGCGCCCAGGACCTCGACGCCAAGCTCTGGGCGCTGCGACGGACACACGGTCCGCGCGTCGTCACGTTCGCCACCGCGACACCCGTGGCGAACTCGATGGCCGAGCTGTGGGTCATGCAGAGCTACCTGCACCCGGACCTTCTGGCCAGCGTCGACCTTCGAGCCTTCGACGCCTGGGCCGCCACCTTCGGGCGCACCCACACTGCGCTCGAGCTGGCACCAGACGGCGCCTCGTACCGGATGCAGACCCGCTTCGCCCGATTCCAGAACGTCCCCGAGCTCCTCACCCTCTACCGGCAAGTCGCCGACGTCCGAACCAACGACGACCTCGACCTTCCCGTCCCTGCGCTCGCCAGCGGCCAGGCCGAGACGATCGTCGTCGAACCAACCGACGCCCTCGTCGACTACGTCAGCGACCTCGCCTCGCGGGCAGAGGCCATCCGCAATCGAGCCGTCGACCCGAGCGAGGACAACATGCTCAAGGTCACCGGCGACGGCCGGCGTGCCGCCCTCGACCTCCGACTGGTTGGCGAGGACGCCCCGACCGATGGCGGGAAGCTCGCTGCTGCGGCGCAGCGGATCGCCGCCGTTCACCATTCCACACGCGACCTCCGCTACACCGACGAGCATGGCCAGCTCACGCTCCGACCGGGTGCACTCCAGCTCGTGTTCTGCGACGTGTCCACCCCGGCCGGCGCAGGGTGGAACGCCTACGACGAACTGCGCGACCTCCTGGTCCGTCGTGGCGTCGACGCCGGGTCGATTCGCTACATGCAGGATGCCAAGAGCGACATGGCCAAGGCTAAGCTGTTCGCTGCCTGTCGGGACGGCACCGTGTCGGTCCTCGTCGGCTCGACAGAGACGATGGGCGTCGGCACCAACGTCCAGGCGCGGGCCGTCGCCATGCATCACCTGGACGCGCCGTGGCGACCTGCCGACATCGAGCAGCGCGACGGGCGCATCCTCCGTCAGGGCAACCAGAACCCCGAGGTTCGCGTGCTGCGCTACGTCACCGAGGGCAGCTTCGACACCTACATGTGGCAGACCCTCGAACGGAAGGCCGCGTTCATCGCTCAGGTGACCCGCGGCGACCTGCCCGACCGCGACGTCGACGACATCGGCGACCAGGCCCTCTCCTTCGCCGAGGTCAAGGCGCTGGCCACCGGCGACCCCCTCGTCCTCGAGAAGGCAGCGGTCGACGCAGATGTCGCTCGCCTCGCCCGACTCGAACGAGCGCACCACGACGACCAGCACCGCCTTCGCCGAACGCTCGACGCTGCGACTCACCGAGCAGAAAGGGCCGCGCGCCGTGCCGCCGACCTCGACGCGGTCATCGGTCGGGTGATCGACACCCGCGGCGACCGGTTCGCCATGACCATCGACGGTCGTGCGCACACGAAGCGAGTCGACGCAGGCGAGCACCTACAGCGTCTCCTTCGGCAGCGCCTCGACCAGACGCCGCCCGAGACCTGCGGGTCCTCCAGCCAAATCGGCACGCTGGGCGGGCTCGATGTCCAGGCTCAAGCGATCACCACCATCGAGGACGAGGTCCGGGTCACCATCCCCGACGCCCATGTCGACGTCAGCTTCTTCGCCAACGACCTGACCCGCAGCGACCCGTCCAACCTCGTCACCCGGCTCGAAGGCCACCTGCACCGACTCCCGGACACCATCGTCGATCTGAACCAGGAAGCCACCGCGGCGAGAGCTGAAGCCGACCGAGCAGCAACCCGGGTCGACAGGCCATGGGACCGGGGCGAAGAACTGGCCGGTCTGCGTCGCCGTCATCGAGAGATCGACGAACAGCTCGCAGCCACCACCGAGCCGACGTCGGTGGGGCAAGGATCGACTCCCGGCCGCTCAGGGCCAGAGCTGGCCCCGGCGGCCCGGATGACGGCCCGCCCCGGTGCCCTTCAGCGCCCGGCCACCGTCGACTCCCCAGGAGTTGGGTTGTGACCGCGCAGGGTTTCGAGGCCCCGTCCAGCAGCCCGCGCTTCGAGTTCGCGGAGTCGGTCCCGTAGGACTGCTTCGAGCGCCCTCCGAGGGAGGCTCCCCCCGCTCATCGGTCAGGATGATTGCGCGGCCACGTCGGCCTGGGTGTGACGATACTGGTGCTCCCCCTCGAGGAGTGGGGTGTAGCTGAGGCTGGAGTGGTGAGCGAGAACGAGTCGAAGACCCGGCCGTCCTGGTCGACGGCGCGGAGGTCGAGGCGTGAGTCAAAGGCAGCGATCTCGACGAAGTGATAGGTCGACGCCGCCACGACAGTGAACCCAGCAGATGCCGTCCTCCGTAGCTTGGCGGCCCCGCCGGAGACGACGTACGTCACCCCGTTCTGGGGGGCGATGCGTTGGTAGTCGTGGTCGTGGCCCGACAGCACGAGGTCGACGTCGTACGTCTCGTAGAGCGGGACCAGGTGCTGCTGCGACGGCTCATGGCTGCCGTGGTAGCCGGCCGAGAACGGCGGGTGATGCTGGATGACGACGGTCCATGCTGCATCGGTCGGCGTCGAGAGTTCGTCCTCGAGCCAGGTGAGTTGTTCGGCGTTCGACGCCTGGGTCGAGTCGACGACCACGACTCGCACGGGCCCGAACCGTTCCGCGTACCAGCGGCCCGGGAGGCCGAGCGAGTCGATCTGGCCGTCGCCGTTGTTGGTCTGGATGTCATGGTTCCCCAGCGCAGCGACGAGCTCGGTGCCGTTGTCGAGCACCTGGGCGAACGGGTCCAAGACGTTCGTCCTCAGCGCGGCCGGGTCGCCGGCCGGGTAGACGTTGTCACCGAGCAGCAGGAGCGCGTCGAACTCGCCGGTCAACTCCAGGGCGTCCATCGCCGATGCGGTGTCGTACTCGGCGGACTCGCCGGTGCCGACGTCGCCGGCGACGGCGAGGCGAACGTCCGGGGTCTCGAGATCGACGGGATACGGACTGGTCGCCGCAGGAGCACCGATGTCGAGGCGCCACCACGACTCGATCCAGTGCCACGTCTTGTCGCGACCGACGGCGGATACCGCGATTCCGGCCGCGAGGAGGAACGCGACCACCACGAACGCGAGTCGGACGCGCCACGATGACGGACCCGTGGCGGAAGGGTTCGTCATCGTGGCGCCCTGTGGGTTGAGCGCGCCGCGCTCGCTCGGGTGGGCACGATCGGACTACGCCGGTCTCTACGCCTCATCGTCGCCGTCGCCGTCGCCGTCTCCGTCGAACGCGTTCTCCTCGTCGGACTCGTCTTCACGCTCGTCTTCGTCATCGGCACCAGGATCGGTGTCGCTGCCTTCGCCTCCGCGGGAACTGCACAAATGCTCCTGTCGGGATTGTTCCAGGGGGGCATCGTCTACGAACCTTCCTGAGGCCACGCTGAACGAACGTGAACAGTGCCGTGTCGCGGCGGCGCCGGACCGCTTTGGGTCCGGCACCGCCTTGTGCACCATCCAGGATGGATTCTGCTCAGCCGTTGGGCGTCACCTCCGCCGCCTCGTTCGCCTCGTCGGCCCCGGATGCCGAGCCCTCGTCGCCTTCGTCCGCCTCGTTGCCGTCGTCGTCGTTCTCCTGGGAGAGGATGTCGCCGTTGCCGGCGTCGACCTTGACCTCGACGTCCGCACCGCTGGCGTCGGTGAGGTCGACCTCGTAGACGACGCTGCCGTTCTCGTTGCCCAGCTCCGAGCTGTTGACAGTGGCGCCGGGGTTGGCGGCGAGCGCGGCATGCTCGGCGTCGGAGGCGGCGATGGTGGCGAGGCCCTCGAGCGCCTTGGCCTCGTCGGCTTCGGAGAGCGACTCGTCCTCGGGGCTCTGGATCGAGCCGTTGAGGATGGGATCTTGGGTCTGGTCCTCCTCGACCGCCGGTGCCGGGCTCGCGGTCTGGTCGGGCGAGGTTGCGGCGCCGGCTAGGCCGGCGACGCCGAGGGTCAGGCCGAGTGCTGCGGCACCGCCGGCGGCGATCCGCGTGGAACGATCCTTGATGGACATGGGCGGGATTCCTTTCGTGGGGCTGCAGTCCGGTTGACCGCTGCCTTGGTGAACCCCACGATCTCAAGGTCGTGCTGATGCGGATCTGAACGACGCTGAAGTGCTGTTCAGGAACCGCTGTCTGCGTCACGAGTTGACGCGGCCATCGTCGCGGACGCGTCGCGTTGCGGCAGGGAGGCGCCACGTTCGCCGGTGGTCGCCTTCGAGCAGGACCGGGCCGGAACCCGGCAGGGGCCCTGGACTTGTGTGGACCGTACCGGGGATCAGCTGAGGCCCGCTGAACGGTGCCGCCATCAGCGTGTGATCAGACGCGGTCGACGATGGCTGCCAGGATCGATCGGAGATCGTCGAGACTGAACGGCTTGATCAACACCTCGGCTGCGCCCTCGCTCCGCACCTGGCCGAGCACGTCAGGGTCGTCGCGTCCGGTGCAGACCACGACCGGTGGGGCGCTGGCACGAAGGATGTCCAGGCCGATGCCGTCGGGAAGATTGAAGTCACTCACCACGACGTCGAAATCGTCGATGTGCAGCGCCTCGAGCGCCAGCGAGATCTGGTCCACCCAGGTCGTCTCGTAGCCGTCCTCCTCGAGTAGTTGCCTGATTAGCAGGCCCAGGCGCCGATCATCCTCGACCAGGAGCACACGGACCTGCTCACCCGGCTGCCGCACCCGCACGGCGCGACGTAGCGGACCGTCCAGGCAAGCTCCGCCCGTCGCCTCGGTCATCGACGTTGACGCCGCGACGAGAGCGTCGGACCCGTCTCCTGTCTGGTCGAGTGGGATGCTGGACGCGCCTCGACCGACGCGCCTGCGTACACGCCCGCCGACGAGCAGCGCTGCACCGACAGCGACGGCGAGATACACCAGCCGGTTCGCCCATTCGGCCGCCACAGCGGCCGAACTGAACGAATCGCCGAGCCCGAAGCCTGCGCCGATCAGGACCGAGTTCCACGCCGCAGATCCGACGAGCGTCCGCGCCAGGAACGGACCGAGCGCCATGCCACGGGCACCCGCAGGGATCGACACCAGGCTGCGAACGCCGGGAACCATGCGGCCCCACATCACCGCCGGCTCACCGAATCGGTCGAACGCCGACCAGGCGCGTTCAGCGTCCGCGGTCGACATCAGCGGAATTCGGTCGATGAGCGCCGTCATCCGTCGGTCGCCGATCCAGCGGCCGCCACCGTAGAGCAGCAGCGCCCCGACGACGCTCCCGGCTGTGGCCCACACGGTGGCAGGGACGACGCCGAACTCACCCTGGGCGGCCAGGAATCCGGCCGCGGGCAGCACTGCTTCGCTGGGGATCGGTGGGAAGAGGTTCTCGACGAGAACGATGAGGCCGACGCCGGGCGGGCCGGCGGTGGCCAGGATGGTGGCCATCCAGCCGGCCACGCCGGTCAGTTCGGCACTGCTCACCGGCCGCGCCGGTCGGTTCGATCCATGACCAAACGATGCGTCACAGCGCCTGAAGCGGGCCTGAACGGTCCGCTCAGTCAGCCGTCGGCCACGCGCGGGAAGCGGACCTCGAACCGTGCCCCACCAAGGTCGCTGTCCCCGACGACGACCTCGCCGCCGTGCGCAGCCACGATCTCTGCCACGATCGACAGGCCCAGTCCGCTGCCCCCGTCGTCGCGGGCGCGCGCGTCGTCGAGACGGACGAACCGCTCGAAGATCCGAGTCCGCGACGTCTCGTCGATCCCTGTGCCGTCGTCCTCGACCGTGAGCACGACCATGTCGTCCTCTCGGAGGGTGAACCGAAGAGTCGACCGTGCGTGACGAACCGCGTTGTCACCCAGGTTGACCAGGACACGGCGAAGCTGAGCGGGGTCGCCGGACACCCGGCCCGCCGACACGGCCGAGGTGTCGACCCGGACTTGGGATCCAGAGCGCAGGCGGTCGGCCTCCTCGAACACGACATCATCGAGGTCCATCGGCCGCCAGTTGACTCGCAGCGTGTTCTCATCGGCCCGGGCCAACAACAGAAGGTCCTCGACCAGTCGCTGGATCCGCAGATCCTCGGCGAGAACGGTCTCGGCCAACTCCTCGGCGCTGGTCCCTCCCGGGTGCGCCAACACCACCTCGACGTGCTGGCGGATCACCGATACGGGCGAACGCAGCTCGTGGGATGCGTCGGAGATGAACCGTCGTTGCCGTTCGGCCGATGCCTCGAGCCGATCGAGCATCCGGTTCATCGTGGTGGCCAGACGAGCGATCTCATCGTCGGTCGGTCCGCCGGGGACGCGACGATGCAGCTCGCTGCCCGAGATCTCGTCGACCTCTCGCCGGATCTCCTCGACCGGGCGCAACGTGCGACCAACGGTCCGCCACGTGATGACCCCGACCAGTAGCACCAGGAACGGAATGCCACTCGCAAGAAGGCCGGCCACCAGACCGGTGGCATCGGTCACCAGCTCAGTCGACCGCCCGACGATCACCGTGAACCGGCCGTCAGGGGCATCGGCGTTCGCCACCACGAAGAGAAAGCTGCTGTCGTCGTCCACCGGCGTGGCACGCGCCTGCTCCGAGCGACCGGGTGCCACATCAACGATCGCCGACTCGCCTTCTACGTTGCCGCTCGACGCTACGACCTGGCCTGCCGCGTCGACGACCTGGATCACCAGGTCCTCCTCATCGTTGACCGCCAGCTCCTCCGGGGCCGTGCCGGACTCGAGGACACCGGCGACATCTTGCGCTCGGAGCTCGGCGGCGGTCCGAACCTGATCGGTCAGGGAATCACGCAGGAGCACCACCAGTGCCGCACCCCCGACCAGCAGCGCCGAACCGACGACCACGACCGCAATCGCAGTCGTGCGCACCCGAAGCGAACCCAGGCGAAACCGGCCGCCGAACGGCTTCCGATCAGCCACCATCAGCGGCCATGCGGTAGCCCGACCCCCGGATCGTCTGGATCGACTCCCGCTCGAAAGGACGGTCGAGCTTGTTCCGGAGGTGCCTCACGTACACCTCGACGATGTTCGGATCACCCTCGAAGTCGTAGTCCCACACGTGGTCGAGGATCTCTCGCTTCGACACCACCTCTCCCCGTCGGCGCAGCAGGAATTCCAGCAGCGCCAGCTCCCGGGGCGTCAGCTCCACCTCGACGTCGCCACGCCACGCCCGTCGCGCCGCAGGGTCCAAACGCAGATCACCGGCCGACAAGACCGCTGGACGCTCCCGACCACCCCGACGCAGCAACGCTCGAAGGTGCGCAACCAACACGACATAGGAGAACGGCTTCGTCAAGTAATCGTCAGCGCCGGTGTCCAGCGCCTCGGCCTCGTCGAGCTCACCATCCTTCGCGGTCAGCATCAAGATCGGTGTCCAGTTGCCGGCGTCACGTAGCGACTGGCACACCTTGTAGCCGTTCATTCGCGGCAACATGATGTCCAGCACGATCAGGTCATAGGGATGCTCCGTCGCCATCCACAGACCGTCCGTCCCATCCGCCGCGATGTCGACAGCGAAGCCCTCGGCCTCCAGGCCCTTGCGCAGGCCGATGGCCAACCGGGTCTCGTCTTCCACTACCAGTACACGCACAGCAGTCGCGCCTTCTCGATCGGTTTCATCTGTCGATTCGATAGTGGACCACGGATTCTGAAGGCTGGCTGAACGTGTTGCCCACCGGGGCGACGCTGCCGAACTCGGAGCGAGGCGGGAGTCAATGACAGCCGCGCCACGGCCAAGACAGCGGCACCATCGAAACGGGCGCAGCAGTTGTCGCGTCGCGCCGGCACTGAGGCTTCCGCCGCTGACCGGTGACGGTGATGACGCAGGTGCTGGCTCGTTGGTCTCGTTCGGCCTGCCCGAGGTTTTGCCGTCTGTTGACCGTGCGCGGCGTGTCGCGGAACCTCGGCTTCGCGACGCTCCGAAAGACCGTTCTTCTGTGGCGGGGTTGCCCGCCGTCGGCGAGCAAGTAGTCGACGACCGGAGACGCGCCAATGCAGTCCGACTCATCTGTTCTCGATCGACCGAGACCCCTGTCGCCGCCACGGGTCGACCGACCGCCAACCGACCCGGCGGCCGATGCCGAGGTCGTGGCCCGTCGTCGGCACCCTCGGCGCTGGGCGGCACTCCTCGTCGTTCTTCTGCTGGCGGCACCCGTGCTCTACTCCTATGGCACCTACCTGACCAAGCCCGGCTCCGCGAGCACGGCGGAGCGTTCGATCGACTGGTTCCGCGACCACGGCGGGGATTCGATCGTCGATCGCATCGAGACCTGGTGGTACACACGGAGCCCCCCCGGATCGGGTGCGCCCAATCCCGACGCCTTCCCTGCGCTGGGCGGGACCGTCCCCGCGCGTGGGGCGACGGAGCGCTTGGCGACATCCACGGCGCCACCTGCTCCGCTGGCGCCGATCGTCACGGATCACGCCATCGCCGGCGAGGGCTTGTGGACGCCGGCGGGACAGACCGTGCACGGTGCGCCGACCATGTTCACCACGTTCCTACGTCCGGATCCGCACAACACCTCGATCGTGACGGCGCTCGTCTCCATGGATCAGCACTTGCTGCGCACCGTCTCGGTGCCTGGCACGATCGAGCCCGGGCACGGCCCTTGGGCATGGGCCTCGGGGGTGCCGCGCCGCGAGCGCAACACGCTGACAGCGACCTTCAACTCGGGTTTCAGGTTCAGGCACATCCCCGGTGGCTATTACAGCGAGGGGAGAACGATCGATCCCCTCGTCGACGGTCAAGCATCGCTCATCGTTCACCGAGACGGAACCGTGTCGATCGCCGAGTGGGGGCGTGATGGGCGCCTCAGTGGCGACATCGTGTCGGTGCGCCAGAACCTCAAACTCATCGTCGATGCCGGGCGGCCCGTCTCGGGATTGATGACGAACGTCGATGGATCGTGGGGGGCCTCGCGCAACCAGCTGCAATGGACCTGGCGATCGGGCATCGGCGTCGACGCGCAAGGACGCCTGATCTACGCGGCCGGCGATCACATGCGGCTCGGCGACCTCGCCTCGGTGTTGGCCCGCGCCGGCGCCGTCCGCGCCATGCAGCTCGACATCCACCACGGCCAGGTCACCTTCTCGGTCATCCAGCCTGCGGGGACTGGCTACGGCGTTTCCGCAGCGCACCTGACCGGGACCATGCCCAAATCCCCGTATCGCTACCTCGCGGCCGACCAACGCGACTTCTTCGCCATGTTCGTCCGATGAGGCGACGCATCCTCGTCCTGGTCGTGCTTGCCGTGTGGGCATCGGCCTGTTCGGGGCCGACCGATTCGACTGCCCCGGACCCAACCGTTCCCCGTGCCCCGTCTCATCTCTCGCGATGTCACGAGCGCACCGGTCGCGACGCGCAACTGGTGATCCCGAGTCCGGTGTACGCGACGACAGAGACGGTGCGAGTCCACCTCACGCCCTGTCCGGGACACGGCCGCTTGGCCGTGCTCTACCTGCTGCACGGCGCGGGAGCGGATCAGACGCAGTGGGTCGACCTCGATGTCGGGCAGGCTGCCGACGAGCTCGTCCGCCAAGGCGTTCTTCCTCCGACCGCCATCATCATGCCGAACGCGGCCACCGACTACGGATCTGACCCCGGTGGGGCGCGGCTGGCGACCCTCTTGATCGACGAGATCGAACCGGTGGTCGCCGCCTCGAACCCGCTCGACGGGACGCGTCGCGCCATCGGCGGCATATCTCGCGGTGCGGCCCTCGCGTTCCTGGCGTTCGACGCCAGGTCCCACTCCTTTGTCGCCCTGGGCGGGCACAGCCCCGCCACCGAGATCGACGACGACCGCGCCCAGCGCATCGCCGACGCAGGGATCCCGATCAGCCTCGACGCCGGTACGGACGATTCGACCCGACAGAATCTGCAGCCCATGGCTACGACTCTCGAGCAGCACGGTGTTGACGTCGAAGTGCGCGTGTCGCCCGGCAGGCACGATCGCAGCTACTGGCGATCACAGACCCCTGACTACCTCCGGTTCTACGCCGCAGCTCTCCGGTGATTGTCGGATGACCACTCGGTGAGATGGTGACTGGTATGCAGATCCTGGTGCTCAACGACGGGGTTCCGGCCCGAGATGCCGGACGCAAGAGACCGGCGGGCGGTCAGAGGAAGAGTTGCGCGGCTGGAGCGTCGTAGAGCGCGGACACCTTGGCTCCGGTGAAGCCGCGCACGGCTTCACGGACGTGACCATCGAGTAGGTCGAGCGCCTGCAGTTCGCCGTCCCGCCCCTTGGCGATGGAGACGATGCGGACGAAGGCATCTCCGTGCGTCTCAGCGAAGTCGGCGAGGGCGCGGAGCTTGGCTTTGGCGTCGGCGAGGTGGTCGCCGTGGGGGTCGACGATGGAGGCGGCGAGGGTGCCGTCGTCGCGGCGCGAGATGACGAGGAAGTCGACTTGGAGGCTAGCCCAGCGGCCGGCGTCGTCCTGGTAGGCGATGCGCAGGGCGTTGGGTGTGGCGCGGGAGGGGTTGCGGTACCAGGCGACGAACGAGGGGCGTTCGGTCTCGGCGGTGATGACCTGGGTCTCCCAGTCGTTGAGCTGGGTGGGGTAGTGCCCGTCGGCGTCGGCGTAGAGGTGGCCTCCGAAGGTGGGGAGGTCGCCGCCGGCGCTGTCCTTGGTGGCGGCCTTCTCGTTGGCTCGCAGTTCGATGGTGACGGCTTCGGGGGCGGTGGTCTGTTCCTGCACCTTGCGGTAGGCGTCGCGGGTGGCGCCGGTGGTGTTCTTGATCTCGACCGCGAAGCGGGCCAGGTGCTCCTGTACGAACTCGGTGGCGGCGGCATCGATGCTGTCGACCACGCCGTCGAGACGGAGCAGCGCGGCGACTTGCACGCGCAGGTCGAGGCGGTCCTGTGACGCGTCTGCGCCGGCGGCGCGGTGGGCGTAGTAGCCGGTGCCGACGCCTTCGCGGATTGAGCTGATGATCTTGCGGGTGTCGCGGTCGATGTCCTTGCGGTGGGTCTCGATGAGCCGCGAGGTGACCTCGCCGGCTTCGCCGCCCGGGCCGACACCTTCGCGTCGGACGATGGCGGTGCGGAGGTCGTCGACGCCGTCGGCGACCTCGTCGGCGCGTTCGGCGGCGAGCCCGTCGAGGCGGGCGTTGAGCCGCTTGGCCAGTTGGGCGCCGGCGTCGGGCACCAGCGCGGGGCCGGCGCCGTCGTCGACGAGGAGGCGCACGAGGTGCTTGGCACGACGCAGGGGGCTGGCAGCGATGTCGGGGGTGGGGATGCTGGGCAGCGTCTCTACGAAGGTGAACACATCGGGCTCGAGCAGCGGGTTGCGCTCGAAGACCGCAGGCGCCCGGATAACTTGGGGGCCGACGGCCTGTTGGCCGTTGTCGCCGCCCTTGCCTTCGAGCTCCTCCTTGATGGCGGCGAGCTTCTTGGCGTCGAACAGCGGCAGGTAGCACGCAACCGAGTTAAGGACGTCGTCGGTGGCGACGCGGTGGGCGAGCGGCTGGCGGACCATGCGCCCGATGACCTGGGCGATGTGGGTGGCGTCCTTGGCGGGCCGCTCTGAGTAGAGGACCTCGGCGCGGGGGCAGTCCCAGCCGGTGGAGATGGCCTCCTTGGCGAGGACGACGCGGATGTCGGTGTCGCCTTGGATGGATTCGGCCGGCACCCAGTTGATGGTGCGCCCGCCGAGGACGACGGGCTCGTGCTCGCCGAACACGTGGGCGACGGCGTCGGAGGCGAGGTCGGGCCACTCGGCTTCGATCACTGCGACCATCTCGGCGAGCTTGGTTTCGTCGGCCTTGTCGGGCACCTGCACCACCAATGCAGGGACCACCTGTGGTTCGTTCTCCGCGGTCGAGTAGGCGGCCCAGCGCTGCTCGTACCCGAGGGTGGTGCGCACTGCGTCTCGGAGCAGGGTGGTGGAGAAGGTGCCCTTCTCGTCGGGCTGTTCGAGCCCGATCTCGTCCTTGATGAGCCCCGACACCCGCACCTGGTCGATGTCGACCACGACGTGGGGGTAGCCGGTGCGGTCGCGGGTCTCGCCCATGGCGGTGGTGAAACGGTCGATGGTGGCGGAGATGCCCCACACCGTCGGCACCGGCGGGTTCGAGCCGGGCTCGCCGTGGATGAGGCGCTGCACGATGGTCTTGCGGTCCGTGGCCCGCTTCATGCCCCGGTGGGCCTCGTCCAAGATGAGGTAGAGGGTGGTCGCTTCGGCCCGGATGGTGTTGGCCAGGAGGTCCCAGAACGACACCTGCCGCAGGTTGGTGCCGGACTGCACCAGCCGGCTCGACTTCGACAGCTTCTGGATGTTCAGGAAGTACACCCGGTTCGGCCGCAAGGCGGCGTCGAGGTAGCCATCGTCGACCTCCACCAGTGTCTTCGGGGCCAGCAGGTCCGAGGCATCGAGCATCCGGTTGCGGGTCTGACGGTTCAACGCCGGGTCGTCGGTGATCCACAGGAACGTGGCCTGTGGGTCCGGGTCCGCCCCCAGGTCGGCCGAGCCGAACAGCGTCGCCTCGATCGCCGCGGTGGCGATCACCGTCTTGCCCGACCCCGTGATGGCCGACAGCGCGAACGACGACCGGTACCCGTTCGCCCAGTCCCCGCGAGCGCGGCGCAGTCGGTCCAACACGTCGATGGCCGCGGCCCGCTGGTAGTCCATCAGCTCGTAGCGCATCAGAGCCGACCCCCGTCGATGCGGAACGTGGTCAGGTAGTTCTCGTACAAGCGGACGACCTCGAGGTGATCGGGAACCTCCGCCGCGATCCCCGCGAACGTGGCCTGCGAGTCCGTCACCACGAACGCCGTGGTGGCGGTGTCGGGCCGGTCGTCGACGAAGGCCCGCCACCGGTCGGCGTCGAACAAGATGCCGTAGCGGTCGGTCCACTCGTGGGTCTTGGCCCCGCCGGCCGCGTCCACGCACTCGTTGATCACCGGTCCCTGGGCCCCTGCCCGCAACCACAGCAGCGGCGCCACACCGGCGAAGGCCAGGTCCAACTCGACGTCGTCAGGGTCGAGGTAGGTCAGCTCCACGAACTCGACGTTCTCCTCGAACCCGTCGGCCATCGGGAACTCGTCGGTGAACTTGTAGTCCCCATTCACCGGCTCACCATCAGGGGTGCGTCCGGTGACGGCGGCGGTGATGCGCGGCCGGGTGACGTGCTCGAAGATCCCCAACGCCTCCCACTCCGGATCGCCCGGCCGGTGCCCGGCCTTGCGCAGCGCCTCCGCCTCGGCCGCCGACACCTCGTTGTTGGTCACCACGATCGACTGTCGGCGCCCTCCGTCCTGCTTGTTCAACCGCGCCACGGCGTGAGCCGTGGTGCCAGAGCCACCGAAGAAGTCAAGCACGACGGCGTCGGGGTTGTCGCCGACGAAGAAGCGGAGGGAAATCTTCGACGGCGTAGAGGGACTTCGGATAGGGAAACGCTCGCCCTGGCAAGAGAGCAGGGATCATCTGGGTGCCGTAGGCAGTGGCACCATGGGCGTCGAGGTTCCACACGGACTTTGCTTGCTGCACCTTGGAACCCACGTGCCGGACGATCACCGCCCCGGATTCGTGACGTCCCTCGACCACGATCCGGCCATCACCGATCTGCTGGCGCTGTCCGTCGGAGAGGTACTCGACCGTGACACCCCCGCTCTTCTGCAAGCGCGAGCGTAGGAACCCGTCGGACCGCAGCCGCATCACGTTGGCTGGCGACAGTTGCCATCTCGACTCCTCTCCCTTGCTGTTGACGGGCCAGACGGTCAGGCATCCCGCCCGCTCAGGAACAGCTGACCGTGGCGTGTCGATGGACAGCGGCTCTCCTGCGTCAACTACCTCGCCCGTTTCTGCATCGACGTACAGCGGGAAGAAGGACCCGGGCCTATCAGACCGACGCCACTCCGACCCCCTTCGACGAAGGCCAACCCAGGTCACGAGGTCACCGCTGGATGGCTGTGGCCTCGGATCCGAAAGCATGTCGTTCGTGTGCACAGCGGGCGGAGTGTCTCCGATGAACGTGAAGAAGAGATACTCGTCGGCCCGAGCAAATCCCTGCTTGCGTGGCACTCCCTTCCGATTCACAACGCTGCTCACCATCTGGGTGCGCGCGCTCGGGAACACCTGCTCCAGCAGCAGCCCGAGGCGGAGGTACTCCTTCTCGTCGATGGTGACGATCAGGACGGACGCCGCCGGGTTGAGGAGCTCCTTCGCGAGCAGCAGGCGCCGCTCCATGAAGGCCAGCCACTTGCTGTGCCGGTAGGCGTCGGTGTCGTCGACGTAGTCGTTGTCGTACTTCCAGTCCCGGGCACCCGTGTTGTAGGGCGGGTCGATGTAGATGCAGTCGACCTTGCCGGCGTGGGTGAACTGGAGGGCGCTCAGGACGTGGTGGTTCTCGCCCTTGACCACGACGTGCGCGGGCTTGTCGCCGCCGCGGTCCGCCGACCCGAGTCGGCGCAGCCCGGGGTAGATAGGGTCGCCGAAGTCGGAGATCACCACCAGGTCCTCGACGGGGTGGGCCTCGACGACCGACTCGGCCTGCTCCTCCGGCGAGAGCCGCGAGCCGTCGGGGTGGCGCACCGTGCGCACCGCGGCCCGGCCGGCGTCGACGCCGAGCACCTCGTAGGTGGCGCTCTTCGGGTCGTCGCGCAGGGCGACGCTGGCGCCGACCCGCACCGGGTGCTCAGGCAGCCGCACCCGCTCGGGCAGGTGCGACTCGAAGACCAGCCCGAAGCTGCGCTTGGAACGGAGGCGGTCGATGTGGGTACGCAGATCAGCGCGCAGGGCGGCGTCGTCCACACGTGCCAACAGACCATCGAGCTCGTCAGCCATACGCAAGCGGACACTACGGCACCGATGCGCGGGGTCGGCCGGGATCGAAGGTCCGGTTCTCAAGTTGTTACTGAAAACCCGTGATAGTAGGTTCACCTAACACCTGGTAGAAGGCCTCCTGGTGAACTCGAGCGGCGGAGGTGGCAACGATGTCCGAGGCGCAGACGTTGGTGCTGGGACTGATCGCGGGTGGAACGATCGTGTTGGGGCTGCCTCTCGGCAGGGTGAAGGCATCGCCGGGGCTCCGCCAGTTCCTCAACGCCCTGGCGATCGGGATCCTGCTCTTCCTGTTGTGGGACGTGCTCGTTCACGCGTGGGAGCCCATCGAGGAGGCGCTCGTCGATCTCCACGACGGCACCGGTGGGTTCGCCCCCGTGTTCGGCTACAGCGCGCTGTTCTTCGGTGGGACCGCGTTGGGACTGATGAGCCTCGTGTACTATGAAGCCTGGCTGGAAGCACGCCGTGCGCCAGCGTCAAAGGGGCCCGGCGCCATGGCGGTGGGCGAGCTGACACCCCGGGTCGCGGGGCCTGGGGGCTGGTCACCGGCCCGTCAACTTGCGTTGCTCATCGCCGTGGGCATCGGCCTGCACAACTTCGCCGAAGGCCTGGCCATCGGCCAGAGCGCCTCGAGCGGCGCCATCGAGCTGGCGACCGTCCTCGTGATCGGGTTTGCCCTTCACAACGCCACCGAGGGCTTCGGCATCGTGGCGCCGCTGGCGGCCGAGCCGACCCGTCCCAGCTGGGGCTTCCTGCTCGGGCTGGGCCTGTTGGCCGGGGGGCCCACCTTCGTCGGCACGGCTGTCGGCTACCAGTTCACCAGCCCGGCGACCAGCGTCGCGTTCCTCAGCCTGGCCGGGGGATCGATCCTCTATGTGGTCATCCAACTGCTGGGTGTCGCCCAACGCTCTGGCCTGCGCCCCCTGGTCCACTGGGGTGTTCTCGTCGGGCTCTCTGCCGGTTTCCTCACCGACATGGTGGTGGTTGCCGGCGGCGTGTAGCGGGTCGACGTCTGGCTCGGCACACGGGTGGTCGGTTTCAGGGTCCGTTCAGGCTTCAGGCTCCGTTCAGGTGCCCCGTCGTACGTTGGCCGCCACAGGGATCGTCCAGATCCCGCCGCCGGGCCCGCTCGGGTCGGAGAGGAGTTCGAGATGCGCAAGAAGTTGATCGCCGCCGGAGCGGGGGTGGCGCTCGCCGCCGGGCTGTCCGGGGGAGCCGTGGCACTGGCCGGCGGGAGCGATGGTGACGAAGGCACGGTGACCGGGCCCGACGCGGATCGCGCGACCGCCGCCGCCCTCGAGGCCACGAGCGGGGGTCAGGCCAACTCGGTCGAACGCGACACCGAGAACGGCGCGACCTGGGAGGTCGAGGTGACCCGTCCCGACGGCACCACGGTCGATGTCCGCCTCGACGATGGCTACGGCGTCGTGGTCATCGAGGGCGACTCCGAGGCACCCGACGACAACGAGGCCGACGACTGACGGCACGCCAGCCGTTGGTCCATCCCCGACCCGACCGGGTGCTGTCCTTCCACAGCCCCCGGTCGGGTTCGCGTCGACGCAGCCGCGGGGTAGGCGCCCGTGCTTGTGCGTCCTCGCCGTCAGGTCTCCTCGCGGGCTCGGTGGCGCTGGCACCAGGCGGTGAACACGGTCGTAGCGGCTGTCGCCGGCAAGGCCATCCGGCTGACCACACTGATGATCGTCCCTCCAGACAAGGCGCCCGGCGGATCTGCGTACGCGACGACGAGCGCCGTCGATTGCCATCGGGCGAACCGGGCCAGCCTCGATGCGTGCACGAGCGTCGCCGTGGGCAACAGCCAGCCCGAGTACCACGGCAGCACGTAAGGAAGCGCGTACAGGAGCGTCACCAACGCTCCTGTCGCCCCGCTCGCTGGTGAGGGGGCGGCCAGCCAACGGCGACGGTTGATCGCAGCGACGATGCCCAGGGCCGCGATCATCACGATCGCCGTGCCCACCGTGGCGGTCTGCGTGGACCATCGCCCGAGCGGCCACGGGAACGAGGCGAGCCCCCGAGCCGCCGACCAGAGAGAGGCGCGGCTGGTGTAGTGGGCGCCGGCGAGCACCGGTTTCAGCGCCTCGAGCCCTCCGGCGAGTGCGTACCCCGCCACCACGGGAGCGGCGGCGGCCACCGCGCCGATCGCCGCGACCTTCCGACCGAAGCGGTGCCACAGCCAGGCCAGCAGGACGATCGCGGGGAGGACCGCGATGATCTTCACGAGGACCGCGACGCTCATCACGAGGCCGGCGGCCGCTGGTCGCCGTCGTCCAGCGAGGGCGATGGCGCCCGCGACGAGTGCGCCGACCAGGAGGTCGTTGTGACCACCGTTGACGATGGCCACGACCGCCGGGTTGAACGCCACGAACACCAGCGCCGAGATGTCTCGCCGCCGCCATGCGACCGATGTTCCCACCACCATGACCGAGGCTGCGGCCAGGAGTTGGTGGCCCAGGCGGGCGGCGAGCGCGGAGCCGCCGGCAATGGCCGTCGACCCTGCGGAGTAGGCCGTGAACGCGGGGCCGTAGACCGATGGGCTGTCCCGCCAGCCCCGGGACACGCGGTCCAGGTACGGGTCGTCGGCGAACACCGCCGGAGCATGGGTGTACGGGCTGGCGTCGTGCACGGCGACCGTGCGCCCGTACATGACGTAGGACCACACGTCCTGGGATCCCCGCGGCGCGAGGAAGGAGGCCGTGGCCAACAGGAGGGCGGCGGTGACGATCGCCGTGCGGGCGATCGGCGTGTTGAGACCGCGGTCTGCTGACCGAGTGAGCGCGTTCAGCGCGGCGGCGTACGCGAGGGCTGTCGCCACGACAAGGAGCAGGCGAGGGATGCCATCGAGGGCCGGCCACACCACCAGCCAGGCCGCGGTCGTGGCGGCGCTCAGGAGGAGGGCGAAGCGTGGGTCGACCGCACGGACCCTTGCCGTCGGCCACCTCGTTGAGCGCACCGCAGGCGGGGACGCAAGTGCGCGGCGTGGCATAGGTGACGGTCGCAGGGTCCCGGTATTCGCCGGGCCTCGAGGAGGTCAACGGAGGGCAAACCATTGCCAGCCGTCGAGGGTGGCCCAGGACCGATCACTGGGCCACCCTCGGTCGTCGTTCTTCGCTGGCTACTCGCCGGGGTTCTCGGCGCCTCCGGCGTCCTTCTGCAGCGTGGTGGTCTGCACGGCAGCGCCGTCGGCGCTGACGGTGACCTCGACATCGAGGGCATTGGTGGACGTGTAGTAGAGGCTGAACTTGTTCACCGGGAAGTGGTCCGGTGCGCCGGTGTCGTCGAAGTGCACGATCCGGGTTCCGCCCGCGGGCACGGTGAACGTGTCCGGTAGCCGCGTGTAGTAGCTCTCCGAGGTCTGGGCGGTGGGGTCGGTGAAGGTGTAGAAGACCTCCACGTTGGCCAGGTCGGTCGAGCCGGTGTTCTTCAGCTCGATCTCCAGGTGGTCGTCGACCGCCTGGCCGGCTGCGTCGATGTTGTTCTCCACGAGCACGGACGTGATCTTCAGGGTCTCGGCGGTGGCGGTGTTCGTGATCGGGTTGACGGTGACGGGGAGCACCTGGTCGGCGCCGCTCGTAGCCGTGGCCGTCGTCGACGGGGAGCTCGCCGATCCGGCGGGTGTGGAGCTGCTGCCGCATCCGGCCAGCGCGAGGCCGGCTGCGAAGACCACGGCGCCGAGTGCGAGCACCGGCCTCGTCGGGTGTGAACGGTTGATGTGCTTCATGATTGTCCTCCTTGGGGGACGGTTGGCTGGCGACGGAAGGTGCGCCAGAGGAGCGTGGCGATGCCGAGGGACCACACGAACATCCACTCGATCTCGATGCGCTTGATCGACAGGAGCTGGGAGAGGCTCAGCCCGCGGTACTTCTCCTTGACGTCGGTCATCGCGAAGACGAAGCGCTCGTAGTGCTTCGAGAACGACGTCGCCTCGATGGCGGTCCGCACGGACTCGTAGGTGGTGAAGTGCGTGAGGATCTGGTCCTCCTGCGGCTTGCTGAGCGCGAGGCTGGAGAACAAGCCGCCGGGAACCTGGTTGTCGGCGTCGAGGGTGTCGCCGATCTGGGGGAGGATGAGCACGACGACGAGCCAGATCCCGAGTGCGATCATCAGTCCGTTCGCCGCGACACGGGACCTCGCCGTGGCGATCGCGCCGAGGCAGTAGAACACCGTCATGTAGATGATCGATGCCCCGTAGGCGAGCAGGAGCTTGACGATCTGCGCACCGTTCACCCAGTCGTGGCCGATGAGGCCGAGGCCGACGACCGCGACGACGGCGGTTCCCAGGACAAGGGTGGACAGCAGTGCGATCGCGCCGAGCAGGCTGCCCACGGCGAGCTCGCCGGCTGAGACGGGCCGTGACCGGATGAGTGGCAGGGTGCGGTTGGATCGCTCGCGCGCCACGCTGAGGTAGCCGAGGGTGATGGCGATGACCGCTCCGATGATCTCGAGGTACTCCATCGCTCCCCGCAGCAGCGACAGCAAGGCGAGCGGTGACGGTGCGATCTGCTGGATGCCGCCGGCCTGGGCGGCGTCCCGGTACGCCTGGTAGTCGGCGAGCTGGCTGCGGTAGTCGACCGCGCCGATGTACACCGATGCGATCGTGGCCACGACCAACACCGCGAGGAGCGCGACCAAGGCCCGGCTGCGGACCGCGGCCCGATATTCGTGGCGGGCCAACGCCATGATCCGGGTGCGTCGTTCGCTATTCATCGTAGGAGCCCTTCGAGTAGTCGTGACGGCGGACGAGTCGGGTGGTGAGCAAGCCGAGCCCGGCGACCGAGACGGCCAGCGGAAGGACTCGCAGCGCGGTCTCCGGCGCGGACTCGGACGGTGCGGTGCCCAAGATCCGGGCGCCCGCTTCCTTGTATTGCTCGGTGACCGAGACAGGTCGAACCTTGGCGGTCGCGTCGAAGAACGGTTGGGAGGTGCTCACGGGGTCGTTGACGGGGTTCAGCGACGCAGTCGGGTGGAGACCCGAGGTGAACTGCGGCACCGCGAACGTGAGGACGAGCCACACACCCATCGCGGCGAGCAGCGCGACCGACCGCCGCCGGGTCACCAGCACCGCCACCATGCCGATGAGCGCGAACAACATGAGGTAGAGCCACGAGAGGCCGTAGAAGAGGCCGAGCCGGCCGAATTCCGCGACCGAAGGGCTCGATCGGTTCACCAGCAGCAGTGACACCACGCTCACCGCCATGCTGGCGACGATGACAGCCCCCAGCACGGCTGCGGCGCTGACCAGCTTGCCCATGACGTAGCTGGTCCGAGACAGCTGCCGTGAGAAGATGAGCCGGCCGATGCCGCCGGACTGGTCATCGGCGAGGCTGAGGTGCCCGAGCACCAACGCCAACAACGCGCCGACGAGCGGTATGTAGATCGCCATGTTCGACAGCAACGAGAGCGTCGGCTTCAATCCGAAGGGGCTCGGAGGGGCCGGCTGCCCTGCAGCCGAGAGGACCTGGACCGCGTCGTTGTAGACCCGCACGATGGTGTTGTGGCTCGACCATCCGATCACGCCGGCGAGGGCGGTCATGGCCAGGAAGGTCCCGAGAAGCGCCAGGAAGATCCGCTGGCGGCTCAGAGAGACGACCTGCTGGGACGCGACGGTGGCGATCATGTCGGCGCCGATTCCATGCGGAGGTAGATGTCCTCCAAGGAGGCCTCGTCCGGGAAACGACGGGTCGTCTCCTCGATGGAGTCCTTGTAGATGAGGTCGCCGTGGTTGAGCACACCGATCGTCGTGCACACCTTCGCCACCTCGCTCAGCAAGTGGGTGTTCATGAAGACCGTCATCTCGAACTCCTGGTTGAGCCGTAGGATCGTCTCGCGGAGCTGGCGCACGCCGAACGGGTCGAGGCCGGCGGTCGGCTCGTCGAGGAACAGCACCTTCGGACGGTGGAGCACTGCTTGAGCGATGCCGATCCGCTGGCGCATGCCCGTCGAGAACGAGCTCAGCTTCTTGTCGGCCAGGTCCGTGATATCGAGGTACTCCAACGTCTCCACCACAGCGCCGCGAGGCTCGGGGACCCCTGACAGCTTGGCGAAGAACAGCAGGTTCTCCGCAGCGGTCATGTGTCCATACAGCCGCACATCAGCGGGCAGGTAGCCGATGCACTTGGTGACCTCACGCCGCTCAGTCACCACGTCGTATCCGCATACCTGAGCGCGGCCAGCAGCCGGGACGATCAGGGTGGTCAGGACGTTCATGGCCGTTGTCTTGCCTGCGCCGTTGTGGCCCAGGAACCCGAAGATCTCGCCGTGCTCGATCGTTAGATCAATCCCGTGCAAGACCTCCTCGTCCTCATAGGTGTGCCTTATGCCCTCGAGTACGATCGCTGAGCCGTCCATGCGGTTCCTCCTCCTTCTGCGTTGGCCGAACGGCGGATGCGTCCGGTCGAGCGGCGATGCGGGTGGTTCACACCCGAGCCGTCGTCGCTGAAGGTAAGGAGCGGCGGGCATTCGGGCGGTCACCGCAAGGCAACGGGACGGCAAAGAAGCGAAGGACCGCCAGCTCGGTACTCGGCGTCACACCGAATGAGGAGACGCCTTCAGGTCGTCTTCAGCACGCGAGGCGCAGGTTGTCGGTGGCGGCAGGTCGACCGACCGTCGCCGGACAACCAGGAGACACCAGAACCATGCCCTCCACCCGAACCAAACGCCTGCTCTACACCGGCGCTGCCGCAGTCGGCATCGTGGCTGGTGCTGCCGGCATCGCCGGCGCCGCCACCGGCCAGACCTCGACGAACCCGGCACCGGCGTCCAGCGAGGCCGACCAGGAGCAGGATCCGTCTTACCAGTCCTCGGTGACGGCTCCGGAGGCCGCGGAGGGAACGTCCGAGGCCAGCGAGTCGGCCAGCCTCGACCGCCTCGCGACCGTCACGGCCGACGAAGCGAGCGCAGCCGCGCTCGCGGCGGTCCCGGGCACGGCCGCCAAGGGTGAACTCGAGAACGAGAACGGCAGTGTGGTCTGGAGCGTCGAGGTGACGGCAGCGGACGGAACCGTAACCGACGTGAAGGTCGATGCCGGTACGGCTGAGGTCCTCGCCCAGGAGGTCGACAACGAGAGCGACGAAGGCAACGAGGCCCCCGACGCCAACGAGAGCGACGCGGGCAACGAGGCCCCCGACGCCGCCGAGTCGGCCGGGAACTGAACCGAAACCCCGGTTCCCCGGTCGGGCGGAAAGCGGGACCCCTTGCGAGGGGTCCCGCTTTCGCGTGGCCGCTGCGCCAGGCTCGCAACAGAGGGTTGTGGTCGGCCGAACCCGCTCGGTCACTCGTCGCGGAGGAGCTCGGTCGGCTCGAGGCGGTTGACCATACGGGAGGCGGCGGCGGTCGAGGCGAGGGTGGCGAGGAGCACCAGGCCGACCGCGATCGCGACGCCGTCGACGGGGACGGTGTAGGAGGGGGTGAGGACGAAAAGGGGTCGAAGGACGGCCACGAAGTAGGAGCCCATGATGACGCCGACAACGACGCCGGCGGTGGCGCCGAGCACCGCCACGGTGGCGGCTTCAAGCGTGATGAGCCTTCTGATGGTGGACGGCTCGAGGCCCTGCGCGCGAAGGGTTATGTACTCCCGGCGGCGCTGCAGGAGGAGGCCGAACACGAAGATGGCGATGGTGACGACGGCCATGGCGAGGGAGAACGTGGAGTCCAGGTCGACCAGGCCGGCGATGTTGAGCGCGGCGAGGCTCGACTGATCGCTGGCGAGGGCCGTGACGCGTGTGTCGATCTGGAACTCGGCGTCGCTCGGGGCGTCGGCGCGCAGCGATTCGACTGCCGTGCGCAGTCCGGCGGTGTCGTCGCGCTCGGTCGCGGCGAGGAAGAAGTCGGGGTTCTTCGACGGCACCGCGGCGGTGTGCGCGGAGATGGCCATCACGGCGTCGGCACCGTCAGGGAACCCGGGGAGGCGTTCGAAGAGTCCGGTTATGTGGAGCGGGACCTCCACCTGGGCGTCGGTGGCCCGGGCCAGCACCACTTGGAGGGTGTCACCGACTTCAGCCTTGAGAAACGCCGCCGTGTCCTCGCTGACCAGGATGGCAGTGGGGTCGTCGCGGAGCCCGCGAAGGGCGTCTTCCGCGCTGCCGCCGGTGAAGCGGCTGCCGGACAGTGGGGCGACCGAGGGGTAGGTGGCGGGGTCCACGGCGGCCAGGTTGGCGGGGTCCGACGTGCGCGCGCTGCGCAGGATGACGTTGCTGAGCTCGTACACGACAGGGGTGGCGTCGACGACGCCCGTGGTCTGGAACGCTTGGGTGTCATCGACGCTGTACGCCCGGGCGGACGTCGGGCTGGGGGTGATGCGGATGTCGGCACCGTTCGCGTAGCGGGCGTCTCGGACCTTCGCGGCGTCGTAGGACGCAGTGAAGGCGGAGAGGCACGTGGCCAGCGCGACGATGAGGGTGACGATGAAAGCCCCGTTGCTGATGGACCAGGGGCGGCGCCCGATGCTGAGTCGGTACAGGCTGGGCAGCGGCCGCCCGACCGCGGCGGTCGATCGCGGCTGGGTCCGCCCGAGCACGGCGCCGATGACGCGAGCGCCCAGCAGGCTGCCGGTGATCCACACCGCGAGCGGCAGCACGAGCAGCGCCACGTTGAGGTTGACCCCGCGGCCGAAGTACACCGACCCTGGCGCTCCCTCGAAGGCACCGGCGCGTACGGCGATCGCGGTCCCGATGGCGACGACCGCCACGCCGACGAGGTCCAGGCGGGCGCGACGCCAGATGGGGACGCTGAGTGTGTGCCGGGCCCGGTCGCCGTTGATCTCGCGGTCGATGGAGCGGCGCCCGGTCAGGTAGAGGGCCATACCCGTGGCGGCGAACCCTCCGAGAGTGCCGAGCACCGCCGAGGTGGCCAGGCTGGACGGGTTGGCGCGGTCGAGCGATTCCTGGCCGAGGATCGCCGCTGCGAGGAGGTAGCCGCAGAGGAGCCCGAGGGCCGATCCGACGGCGGTCAGCGCCCCGGTGCGGAGGGCGAGCATGCGCAGGAGGTGCCGTCGGGCGGCCCCGCGGACGCGGAGCATGGCCTGCTCTCGACGCTGGGCCTCAGCGAGCACGGAGCCGGAGTAGGCGGCGAGCATCGCGGCGAGGAACCCGCCGGGGATGCCGAGGAACAGGAAGAGTTGCTTGGCCACGTCGGCGTCTCCGGACGCGACCTCGAGCGTGTTGGAGATGTTGTCGAGCAGGTAGTCGGAGCGTCCTGCTGCGGCGACGACGTCGCCGCCGATTCGGCCGGTCTCGAGCCGGGCGCTGGCGGGGTCGGCGTCGAGGCGGTCGCGGACCAAGGAGATGTCGACTTCGCGGACCGGCGGAGCCTTGATCCGCCCGCCGCCCGCCGCGGCGGCGCGGTCGAAGGCGGGTTGGACGACATCGGTGAAGGTCCCTGGTGAGACGATCACCGAGTGGGCGGTGTAGACGAACGTCTCGAGGTCGCCACCGCGACGGCTCGAGAACAGCGACCGCGCCCTCGACAGGTCCGCCACGCCGCTGACCACCAGATCGATCGTCGAATTGTCGGGCAGCTGCACCGAAACGGTGTCGCCCGGCGCGAGTCCCAGCGCGGCGGCCGCCTCTGCGCTGAGGACCGCGCCGTCGGCGGAGAGCGTGCCGTCGACGATGTCGATGGAGTTGTCCCGTGCCGCGTACGCGTCGTCGAAGGCGAAGATCTTGGCCGGGTCGGGCGGGGTGATCCCGGCGCCCGTGAGACGGGAGACGCCGAGGTCGGCGATGGACAGGGGACTGGCGGCGGCCACCCCGTCCACCGCCCGGATCGTGGTCGCCAGATCGCGAAGGTCCACCACCGCGGGCTCGTTGGCGGCGACCGGGATCGGGTTCTCGCGACTCGAGTAGCTCGACACCACGGCGGACTCGTCGACACGAACCTCGCCCGTCGCGGTCAACCGATAGCTCATGCGCCGGGAGTCGCCTGGTGCAAGGGTCCCCAGGTTGAAGCCTGTCTGCGCTCGGCCGTGGGCGAAGGGGTTGTCGCCGATCCCGGCGATGGGGGTCCCGTCCAGTTCGGCTGAGCGGGGTACGAACGCCAGCTCGGCGACCGGCACTGACCGAACCGTCACGTCATGGGCGTCGACCTCGCCGGTGTTGGCGATCTCGAGGACGATGGACGACTCGCCGCCGGTGGGCAGCCGACCCGACGGCTCCGACGTTTGCGTCATGGTCAGCGAGGCCCCGATGGGCTGGGTCACGACGAGCTGCATGTCGATGGCCAGGGGCGCCACGGCGCGCTGGGTCATGGACGCTGAGAGCCCGTCCACGAAGAACAGCACGCCGCAGAAGAGCCCGACCCCCAGGGTCACGCCGACCATCGTCGACAGCGTCCGGCGAGGGTTGCGGATGAGATCGGCGAGTACGTACCTAACCAGCATTGGTTGGTTCCTGGGCTCGGGCGGGTCGCCGCAGCTCGACCGTCCGGTCGAGATGTGCGGCGATCGCGGGGTCGTGGGTGACCAGGACGAGCGTGGCGCCAATCTCCCCCTGCACCTCGACGAGGAGCTCGATCACGACTTGGGCGCTGCGACCATCGAGCGCACCGGTGGGTTCGTCAGCCAGTACCACCGAGGGTCGGTGGATGATGGCCCGGGCGACCGATGCGCGTTGACGCTGCCCGCCGGAGAGCTGATCAGGGAGCCGGCCCGCGAGCTCGCCGATCCCGAGGCGCTCCAGCACGTCGGCTACCTCCCGGGGCGCGTCGGCGGCGGTCTCCCCGTCACAGATGGCGAGCTGGAGACCCACGTTCTCCTCGACCGTCAGGTGCGGAAGCAGGTTGTCGGCCTGGTACACCATGCCCAGCTTCTGGCGGCGGAACAGCACCCGGCGCCGCTCATCGAGTTCGGAGACGGCATCGTCACCGATCGTGACCGTGCCGGCCGTGGGGAGGGCCAAACCAGCCAAGAGGCCAAGCAGGGTCGACTTGCCGCAACCGCTGGGCCCCATGACCGCCACGCTGGTACCGCCCTTCACCGTCAGCGACACGGGATCGAGGGCCCGCACGACCTCGTCGGTGTTGTGATGCTCGACCATGAGGTCGACCGCCACGATCGTGTTGTCGCTGGCCATCGGGTCACTGGTCCTCTGGACGCTGGTCATCTGGACACCACGGCCCCGCCGTCGAGCACATAACGGTGTTCGACCAGGTCGGCCAAGGCGAGGTCGTGCGTCACGTACAACACGGCGAAGTCGGCGTCCAACACCTCGTCGACCACCCGGGTCGCGGTCTCCCCGTCCAGCTGGGCCACGACCTCGTCAGCCAGCAGGAGCGCCGGCTCATTGGCCATCGATACCGCCAGCGCCACCCGCTGCGCCTCACCACCGGACAAGTGGCGGGGACGGTGGCCGGCCCGGTCGCCGACATCGAACCGATCGAGCAGCTCCATGGCTCGACCTCGGGCGGCCGCCCGCGACCTGCCCGCCCGCCGACGAGTCCCGAAGGCCAGCGCCACCTCCACGTTCTCACGGGCGGTGAGGAAGGGGATCAGGTTGTCGGACTGGAGGGCGATCCCGATCCGGTCGGCCCGCAGCCGGGCGCGGTGGCGGTCGTCGAGCTCGCTCATCGCCACGCCGTCGATCTCGACGCTGCCCGAGTCGGGACGGAGGAGGCCGGCGATCAGGGACAACAGCGTCGACTTCCCGCTGCCGGACGGCCCCACCAGGCTGGCCTTCTCCCCGGGGCGGATCTCGAGGTGCACATCGTCGAGCACGACGGTCGCATCCGGGCCGCTCTCGAAGGACTTCGAGACACCGTTGAGCGCCACGATCGGGGTTGTGGTCACGACGCCCGCCTGGCTGCCGGCTCCCCCGAGAACACCTCGGGGGCCGTCTCAAGGGCGTGGGCTTCGATGTCGAGGACCGTCTGGCTGGCCTCGGCCAGACCGTCGGCGCTCAGATCGAGGAAGTTGAGGAGCTCGAAGCGGTCCTGGTGCAGGCTGGCGTCGAGCGGGACGTTCTTGATCACGCCGACACCAGGGGCGTAGTACTTGTCCTCGTTGTCGGGGGCACCGACATTGCCTTCCTGCACCACGAGCACGTCGTCGAAGCACCCATAGCTCACGCACTCGCGCACACCGACCCGAACCGGCTCGCCGACCGAGCCTGCCTCCTCGGGTGCTTGTCCGATGAACCACCGTGGGGTGTGGGCGGTGACATCCATCGGCGAGAGGATGCCGACGATCTGACCCTCGCCCGTTCCCAGCCACGCCGTGTCGATGTTGGTGTACTCGCCGCCTTCATAGTCCTCGTCGTAGCCGCCCAGGATCCAGACGTTCCCGTCCTTGTCGAGCGCCATGTAGTCCATGCCGATCTGGGCGATCTCCCCGGAGTCGGTCGACTCGCTGAGCATCGCCACCGTGGGCACGCCGTCGATCTCACGGATCACGTCCGTGATGGTGACGATGATCCCGTGAGGAACCGTCCGCGAACCGACCTCTGTGCTTCCGCCGTACACCCACTGGGTACCGGGCGCCAGCGGGTGATAGGGGTTCGTGGACAAGGTCGGGTCGACGAAGTTCGCCGGGTCGAAATCGACCTTCGTCCCCTCGTCGTTCGGATCGACGGCCAACCCCGCCTCGCTGGAACCCGACCCGCCGCATGCGGCCGTCAGGACGAAGAGGGCGGCCGCCACCGGCACCACGCCTGCGCGCCATCCACGGAGGAGCGGCCGGTGCGCGCCTGCGCGGATCGCACTTCTCGAGGACGGTGGTTCGAGCAACATGGATGCTGTTGTACCGAGGAGCACCTGACGCCCGCCTGAACAGTCGGCTCTCCAACGACGGGGCACACCGGCAGCTCGGCACCGCTTCGTCGCTGCGACCCCGGCCCGGTGTCACCGGGGTGCCAGTGGCAGGCGCACCACGAATCGAGCCCCGCCCACGTGGTCGGCGTCCACGGACACGGTCCCGCCGTGTGCCACAACGATGTCGCGTGTGATCGCCAGGCCCAGACCGGTGCCGCCAGCGCGCGTCGTGCGTGCCTCGTCGAGGCGAGCAAAGCGTTCGAAGATGCGCGCATGTTCCGCAGCGGGGACGCCAGGGCCGTCGTCGGTGAATGCGAGCAAGACGCCGTCGACGTCCTCGCTGAGCTCCACGGCCACGACGGACGTCGCGTGCCGCAGCGCGTTGTCGACCAGGTTCCGAACCACCCGTCTGAGTTGGTCAGCGTCGCCTCGCACCTCCCCACTCGACATTTGCGAGAGGTCGATGGTCACGGTCGACGACACACGCGAGCGGCGCACCTCGTCGAGCACCAGGTCGTCGAGGTCCACAGATTCGCGGCGCGAGACCATCTCCTTGGCGTCGCTGCGGGCCAACAGGAGGAGGTCGTCGACGAGGGCTTGAAGTTCGATCGCGTCGGCCAGGACGGTGCGATGCGTCATCAGGAGGTCCGCCTCCTCGGGGTGCGACAGGTCGACCTCGAGCTCGGAACGCATCCTCGTCAAGGGGGTGCGCAGCTCGTGTGACGCGTCGGCGACGAACTGGCGTTGCCGTTGGTTGGCGATCTCGACCGGTCGCAACGTCCTTCCGACGACGAGCCAGACGACGGCGGCGAGAGCGACGAGCACGAGCGGCGAGACCACCAGCAGCGTGCGCCGGAGCGCTCCCAGGCTCTGGTCGACGTCGTCGAGGGTGACGCCGACGATGAGCACGCCACCGTCGACGCGGCGAGCCAGGACCCGGAAGCGAGCCTCGTCATGAGGCAGGCCGCTGATAGTGCGGAGCCCGACGGCAGTCACGATCGGCGGAGCGCCTTCGATGTTCGTCGTGGCGGTGATGACCCGACCCTGCGGATCGACGAACTGAGCGAAGGCGTCGTCGTCGCCTCGGACCACCAGGGTGTCGGGCGGTCGGGCAGGGGTGATCTCCGGTGTCAGCTCGCCCACGATGGTGGCGGCGACGTCGTCGAGGTCCCCGACCAGGCGCTGCTGAACGGCGAGCACCGTGACCGTGCCGGCCACGACCAGGACGAGGGCGACCGCAATGGACGCTACGGCGGTGACTCGCGCTCGGAGGGACGGGCGGCTCACCCGTCGGCCTCGGCGAGGCGGTAGCCGGCGCCTCGGACTGTTTCGAGGGAGCTCTGCCCGAAGGGCTCATCAACCTTGCGGCGAAGACGCCCCACATACACCTCGACGATGTTCGGATCACCGTCGAAGTCGTAATCCCAGACCCCCGCCAAGATGTCCTCCTTCGAGAGCACCTGCCCGCATCGGCGCACCAGGAACGACAAGACGTCGAACTCACGCGCGGTGAGCGCGAGCTCGGTGTCACCTCGCCAGGCTCGTCGGCGACCCGGGTCGACGCGGAGGTCCCCAACCGCGACCGGCACGGGGTTTCCGCCCCCCGCCCGCCGAAGGAGCGCTCGCACGTGCGCAACGAGTACGGGAAAGGAGAACGGCTTGGTGAGGAAGTCGTCGGCCCCAGTGTCGAGCGCCTCCGCTTCGTCGAGGTCCCCGGACTTGGCCGTGAGCACGAGGATCGGGGTCCAAATCCCGGCGTCACGAAGCTCCTTGCAGACCTGAAAGCCGCTACGTCCTGGCAGCATGAGGTCGAGGATGATCAGGTCGTGCGCCCCTTCGATTGCCCGCCACAGCCCGTCGTCGCCGTCGTGGGCGACTTCGACGGTGAAACCCTCGGCCTCCAGCCCGCGCGTCACCGCCAGAGCGATCTTGACGTCGTCCTCGACCACGAGCAGCTTCATGGCGACCTTTCCAGCCTCGACCATCTGATGGCGTCGGCCATTCTGAGCGCCACTTCCTGAACGAGCGCTGAATCCCAGGGCCGTCAGGCTGGGTTCAGGCGCATTGTCGTACGTTCATCCGCACACGGAGAGAGCGAATCTCCCTTCGACCGGCCCTCCGGGGCCTGAGAGGAGTTCGAGATGCGAAAGAAGCTGATTGCAGCCGGTGCGGGTGTGGTGCTCGCTGTAGGCCTGTCCGGAGGCGCGGTAGCGCTTGCCGGCGGCGGTGACGGAGGTGAAGGCACCGTGACCGGCGCTGGCGCGGACCGGGCCACCGCCGCAGCCCTCGAGGCGACGGGCGGAGGCCAAGCCCACTCGGTCGAGCGCGACACCGAGAACGGCGCGACCTGGGAGGTCGAGGTCACGCGGCCCGACGGCACCACGGTCGATGTCCGCCTGGACGACAGCTACGGCGTCGTGGTCATCGAAGGTGACTCCGAGGCGCCGGACGGCAACGAAGCCGGAGACTGAGGGCACTCGCCGTCTGTCCACCACCGACCCGACCGGGTGCTGTCCTTCCGCAGCGCCCGGTCGGTTCGCGCCAGAGACAGGTCGCTCATTCCTGCCAATCGGGCGATTCTGGACCGGCCATCGGGAGTTCGACGATGAAGGCAAACAGCAGGTCGCGAGTTGCCCGCTGAGACCCGTGGTCGTCGCTGAAGGTAGAGAGCGGCAGGCATTCGGGCGGTCGGCTCCAGGCAACCGGACCGCAAACAAGCGCAGCCTCTGCGTCGCTGCGGACGCGAAAGAGGGGTGGGCGGGCCGGAGCCCTCCCACCCCTCTCTGTCGGACCGGTGTGGTCCTACTCGGTGCCGGTGTCGCCTTCAGCGGCGTCGTTGCCGGTGTTGGCGGCGGGCCCACCGTCGCAGTTGGCGCCGGTGGTGGCATCGATCCCGTCCTCGCACTCGACGTTGTCGGTGTCCGGGCCCTCGTTGGCCTCGGGGGCCTCGTTCGCCTCATCGGCCTCCGGCGCCTCGTTGGCGTCGGGGACCTCGTTGTTGGGGTCCTCGCCGGCGGGCGTGAAGTCGACGTTGTCGCCGTCGGCGTCCTGGTGGTTGTCGGCCACCGCGGCAGCCTTGGTGGGGCTCGACGTGCTGCTCGACTGGGCCAGGGCCGTGCCGGCGCCGAGGCCGGCGATGCCGAGGGTTGCGATCGCCAGAGCGGCGAGCTTTCGGTTGAGGTGCATCTCATGCTCCATCTGTTGGGGGGTGTTGCTGTTACTGGTGAGGATGCGCTCGCGGGCCTGTGCGGATGCTGAAGGCAGCTGAAGGGACCCTGAAGGGCGTTTCGAGCGCACGGTCACGGTGTCCTGGTCCCGGGCAGTCGAGCAACGAACTGCGCTCCTCGTGGTGAGTCCTCGATGACGAGGGTTCCCTGATGTGCTTCTGCGATGGATCGCGCGATGGCGAGCCCGAGGCCGCTGGACCCGAGATCCCTCGAGCGGGCGTCATCGAGGCGGGCGAACCGCTCGAACACCCGCTCGCGTTGGTCGGGCGAGATGCCGGGGCCGTCGTCGCTCACCACCACGACGGCCCAGTGGTTGTCAGTGTCGTCACGCACCTCAACGGTCACCCGCGTCGACGCGTGACGGGCCGCGTTCTCGAGCAAGTTTCGCACCAGACCGATCAGGTCTTCCTCGCTGCCGTTGATGGTCACCGCCTGGATGGCGGTGGTGTCGAAGTCGATTGCCGGGTTGTCGTGGAGGCGACTGACCTCGTCGTGCACGACCTCGTCGAGCCGCACCCGGCCACGAGGTGAGATGGTCGGGCGTTCCTCGGCCCGGGCCAGGTACAAGAGATCGCGGACGAGGCGTTCCATGCGCCCCTGCTCGTCGAGCAGGCGGCGGGCGGCGCCCGGCCAGTCGGTCCGCTCGGGGTACGCGAGCGCGACCTCGAGCGCCATGCGGGAGGACGACAGTGGGCTCTTCAGCTCGTGGGACGCGTCGCTCACGAAGCGGCGTTGCCGGCGGTCGGCTGTCTCGAGTCGGTCCAACAGCCCGTTCATCGTGACGGCCAACCCGGCGATCTCGTCGCCCGTAGGGGGCACGGCCACCCGTTCGTCGAGTGTCCGGCTGGAGATCTCCGCGACCTTCGAGCGGAGCGCCTCGACCGGGTGCAGCGCACGGCCGACCACGATCCAGGTAATCGCCGCGAGAAGGGTGAGCAGCACGGGCACGCCCACGGTCAGCGCCCCGGTCAGCGTGCGGACCGACTCGTCGACGGGACGCAGCGACAAGGCGGCGTACACCGTCACATCGCTGTTCGGTGGTGCAGGCGTGACCGCCACCACCCGGAACGGATCGCCGGACCCGATGGGCAGGTCGCTGACGGTGTGGGTGACTGGCTCGCGTGGTCGGCTGGGGAAGTCAGCGATGGGCCCTTCGCCGTCGAGGTTCTCGCTGGCTGCGACCACCTCTCCGTTCGAATCGACGACCTGCAACAGCGCGACCTCACCGCCTGGCACCGAGAGGGGGTGCGGTACGTCCCCCGTCGCCACGAGGCGGGCGACATCGTCGGCGCGTGCGGCGACGGTGTCGTCGATTCCACCGGTGAGGGACCTGCGAAGCAGGCCGACGAGCGCCACCGAGGCGATGATGAGGGCGATCGCCGCGATCGCCGTGGCGGCGAGGGTCGTTCGCGCTCGGATCGACCGCGGGCGGCGTCGCTCAGCCACCGTCGGCAGCCAGCCGGTAGCCCGCACCGCGCACGGTCTCGATCGAGGCTCGGCCGAACGGTTCGTCGATCCGTCGTCGCAGGGTCCCGACGTACACCTCGACCACGTTCGGGTCGCCCTCGAAGGCGTCGTCCCACACGTGGTCCACGATCTCCGCCTTCGAGACGACCTCGCCGGCCCGGCGCATCAGGTACTCGAGCACGGCGAAGGGCCGAGGCGCGAGCTCCACCTCGGTGTCGCCCCGCCAGCACCGGTGCCCGGCGGGATCGAGGCGCAGTGTGCCCGCCTGCAAGATCGCGGGCCGGGGTTGGCGGCCCCGCCGGAGCAACGCGCGAAGGCGCGCCACGAGCACGACGTAGGACACTGGCTTGGTGAGGAAGTCGTCGGCACCGGTGTCGAGCGCCTCGGCGTGATCCAGGTCGCCGTCCTTCGCCGTCAACATCAAGATGGGCACCCAGTTGCCGTCGTCACGCAGGCGACGGCAGACGCGAAAGCCGTTGAGCCCGGGGAGCATGACATCGAGGATCACCGCGTCGTAGTCGTTCTCGCGGGCGCGCCACAGTCCGTCGGCGCCGTCATGGGAGACATCCACTGCGAAGTGCTCGGCTTCGAGACCCCGGCGCACCGCGTCGGCGAACTGCTCCTCGTCGTCGACGATGAGCACTCTCATCGCTCGATGGCTCTACCGCTCATGGTTGCGACTCTGCGTACTCCCGGGTCAGCGCCCGCTCCCCGCAGAGTCAACCGACGGCAAACCTTCGTCGCGTGACGCACTGGCCGCCGGGAGCAGCAGGGTGAACACCGGGCCGGCGCCCGGTGCCCGCAACGAGAGTCGGGCGCCCTCGCCGTCGGCGAGCGTCGCGGCGAGGGGAAGGCCGATGCCGCGGGTAGCGCGGCTGGCGCGCCGGCGGAACAGGCGGGTCACATCGCCGACGACGCCGGGACCTTCGTCGGAGACCTCTATGGACAAGCCCGCCGCAGTGGGACGCGCCGCGAGGGTGACAACACCGCCGCCGTGTTCGAGGGCGTTGGCGAGGAGCACTTCGAGGATCTGGCGCAACGCCCGCCGGGACGCCCGGACGGCCGGTACGGCTGGCGAGATGGACACGCGGAGGGGGCGCGCCTCGGCGGCGAACCGGCCGTGCCAGTCACGTTCGGCGTCGGCGAACAACGTGTCGAGGTCGAGGAGGTCTCGTGGTCGGTCGATGTCGCGCGCGAGGCCGAGCAGGTCCTCGATGGTCTGTTCGAGGCGGTCGACCTCGTGGATGGCCTCGCGCACCGTTTCCTGGTCGGCACCATCGTTCCCCGTGTTCTCGAGGAGCAGGCGGAGCCCTGTCAGTGGCGTGCGGAGCTGGTGGGACGCGTCGGCGCTGAACGCTCGCTCGCGGGTCACCAGTGCACCCAACCGCTCGGCGGTGTCGCCGAGGGCTCGGCCCGCGACGTCCAACTCCGCGACACCCGAAGGGGGGACGCGGGCGGAGAAGTCGCCGTCACCGAGACGTTCAGCGGCATCGACCAGGTCCAGCACCGGCCGGCTGAGCCGTCCGGCCTGCCACCGGGCGACGATGGCGGCGAGCGCGATGATGAGCAGGCCCAGCCCGGCCATGGCCAGCCACACCCGATAGAGCTGGGCACGGACCTCCGAGGCGGGGCGAGCGGCGCGCACCACGGCGAACACCTGCTCCTCGCTGGTCACCGGCACCGCGACCACGAGTAGACCTCCGTGGCGGTCGTCGTTCACCTCGCCGCGCAACGCCCGCTGAACGGTGGGGTCACCCTGGGCGGGACCGTCACCCAAGAGCCGCTCGTTGCTTGCGTTGTAGAGCGCCAGACTCGTCGATCCTTCGGGCGCCGGCAGCTCCACGGGATCGTCGCTGGTCAGCGACGACGCGGGAACCTCGACCGCGGCCCGATCGGCCTGGCGCTCGAGATCGGTGACCGCTTCATCCTGATAGAGGCGGCCCAACACGAGGGCGAGCGGCACCCCGAAGCCGACGACACCGAGCGCAGTGACCGCCACGATGGCCACGAGGATTCGACGCCTCACGGCAGCTCATAGCGGTACCCCACCCCGCGCAGGGTGGTGATGGGGTCGGGACCGCCTGCCGGGACCAGCTTCCGACGTAACGACGACACGTGCATGTCGAGGGTCTTGGTCGACCCGAACCAGTGCTCGTCCCAGACCTCCTCCATGATCCGCTCTCGAGTCAGGGCTCGGCCCGCTTGTGTGACCAGGAGCCTCAGGAGGTCGAACTCCTTGGGCCGCAGGTCGAGCTCGACGCTGTCCCGCCACGCCCGCCTCGCCGCCAGGTCGACGGCCACGTCGCCGAGAACGATGCGATCGGACGTTTCGTCCGACGCGGACGGCTCCCGCAACCGCGCCCGCACACGCGCGAACAGCTCGGCGACCCGAAACGGCTTGGTGATGTAGTCGTCCGCACCGGCATCGAGGCCGGCGACGACATCGATCTCGTCGGTGCGTGCGGTCAGCATCACGATCGGGAGCAGCGGATGGTCGACGCGGAGACGGCGGCAGACCTCCAACCCATCGACGTCCGGCAGACCGAGGTCGAGCAGGACGAGGTCCCAATCCTGTTCGATGATCGCGAGCGCGCCGTGCCCATCGGGCGCCAACTCGACGTGGTACCCCTCCCCGCCGAGGGCGCGGACGATGCCGCGCCCGATGGTCGCGTCGTCCTCCACCACGAGGATCCGCGGTGCCGTCACGCGGGTGTACCTGCAAGGGGGCGGGAGCGCGGACCGGCCATGGCGTGCAGCGTAAGGGCGGCGTCCGGTCCAGCGCGGCGCCGCTCGCGAGGTTTTGCCGTCCGTTGACCGAGCGGGGAGGACCAGGACACCGACCCCTCCGTAGGTTCACCCCATGACCAAACGAACTGCACTCCTCGTCGGCGCCGTGGCGTTGGCCCTGCTCCTGGCTGCCTGCGGTTCCAGCGGCTCGGCGTCGAGCTCGGCCACCGTCGACCCGAACACGGTCGAGGTCAACCCGGCTGGCGACATCCCCGACAACCAGGCGTTCGTGCCCTACACGGTGCCCTCGGGAGACTTCAGCGTGACGGTGCCCGAAGGCTGGTCCCGCAACGAGTCCGCCGGCGTGGTCACCTTCACCGACAACTTCAACAGCATCCGGCTCGAGACCATCGGCGCCGCGGCGGCCCCGACCGCGGCCTCGGCGACTGCCGACGAGGTCCCTGCGCTCGCCGCGGCCACCCCCGCTTATCAGGCGGGTGACGTGACCACAGTCGACCGCACGGCGGGAACCGCTGTGCTCATCAGCTACCAGGCCGAGAGGACGCCCGACCCAGTGACCGGGCAGCCGGTCACGATCGACGTCGAGCGCTATGAGTTCTGGCAGGGTGGCCGCGAAGCCATCATCACGCTCTCCGGCGGCCAAGGCGCCGACAACGTCGACCCCTGGCGGATCGTCACCGACTCGTTCACCTGGCAGTGATGGCCGCCCTCGAGGCCCGTGACCTCTACCGCTTCTACCACGCCGCCAACGAAGAGACCCTCGCTCTCCGAGGCGTGTCGATGACGGTGGACCCGGGTGAGCTCGTTGCCGTCATGGGACCGTCCGGTTCGGGCAAATCGACGTTGCTGGCCTGCCTCGCCGGCCTCGATGAGCCCGACGGCGGCACGGTGCTGATCGACGGGCAGGTGATGACCCGCCGCACCGAACCAGAGCGGGCCGCGATGCGGGCCGCTGGCATCGGGATGCTCTTCCAGACCGCCAACCTCATCGAGCACCTGACGGTGGCCCAGAACGTCACCCTTGCTCAGCAGATGTCGGGGCGGCCCGACGCTGCCCGACGCAAAGAGGTTCTCGCCGAGCTCGGCCTCACCGAGCGCGCCCACGCAAACCCGTCACAGCTCTCGGGAGGCGAAGCGGTCCGCGCCGGCCTCGCGGTGGCGCTGGCCAACGATCCCTCGGTCGTCCTCGCTGACGAGCCCACCGGCGAGGTCGACAAGGCCATCGAGCACCGGATCCTCACCCTCCTCCACGCTCGCGCCGACGCCGGCGCCGCCGTGGTCGTGGTGACCCACAGCGACGCGGTGGCCGCCAGCGCGGATCGCACCATCGCTCTCGAAGACGGGCGGATCGCGTCATGAGGTCGAGGCCCCTGGTCCGTTGTGATGGCCTCGGCCGCACCTTCGGTGCCGGCGCGGCCGCCGTCGTTGCCGTCCACGGCGCGACCTGTGAGATCGAACCGGGCCAGCAGATTGCCCTCGTCGGCCCCTCAGGCTCCGGCAAGTCGACGCTGCTCCACCTGATCGCCGGCCTCGACAATCCGACCGCCGGTGACGTGCGATGGCCCGCGATCGGCGGGCTGGACGACTTGCGGCCGGGCCCCGTCGGGGTGATCTTGCAAGGGCCCAGCCTGCTCCCGCCGCTCGACGTGGTCGAGAACGTCGCCCTACCACTCATCCTCGGCGGCGAAAGTGAGAGAGCGGCCACCGCCGCCGCGCTCACCGCGCTCGAAGCGCTCGACCTGAACTCGCTTGCTTCGAAGCTGCCCGAGGAACTGTCCGGCGGGCAGGCACAGCGAGTCGCTGTCGCGCGCGCCCTGGCCGGGAAGCCGCGACTCATCTTGGCCGACGAGCCCACGGGCCAACTCGACCACGTGAACGGTGCAGCGGTGGTCCGGGCCCTGCTCGATGCCGCCGCCCACGGTGCCGCTCTGCTCGTCACCACCCATGACCCCGAAGTCGCCCGCCGCTTCGACCACCTCTGGTCGATGGACGACGGCGAGTTGGTCACCGACCACGACGGAGCGCTCTCATGGTCGGCCTGACCTGGATTCGAGGGCTGCTTGCTCGCCGCCCGCTCCGTTTGGCCGCCACCGCGGCCGGCGTAGCAGTGGCGGTAGCTCTTCTGGCGTCGATCGGATCGTTCCTGTCGGCCTCGAAGGCCACGATGACCGATCGGGCGGTCGCCGACGTTGCCGTCGACTGGCAGGTCGAGGCCCAGGCCGGCGCTGACCCGACCGCAGTCCTGGACGCCGTGCGCTCGACTCCCGGCGTCACCGACACCATGGCCGTCGGCTTCGCCGACACCACCGGCTTCGAGGCCACCACCGGCGGGACCACACAGACCACTGGGCCCGGCCTCGTGCTGGGACTCCCCGATGGCTACCGGGCCACCTTCCCCGATGAGCTCAGAGACCTCTCCGGGTCGAGCCACGGCGTGCTGCTCGCGCAGCAAACAGCGGCCAACCTCCGCGCCGCACCCGGCGACACCGTCACCATCGGCCGCCAAGGGCTCCCCCCGGTTCGAGTAACGGTGGACGGCGTGGTGGACCTTCCCCAGGCCGACTCGCTCTTCCAAGCGGTCGGCGCCCCGATCGGCGCGCAACCACAGGCCCCACCGGACAACGTGCTCCTCCTCCCGGCGGGGCAATGGCACCGGCTGTTCGATCCCCTCGCCGCGGGTCGCCCCGACCTGGTGCGCACCCAGGCCCACGCCCGAATCGACCACCACCTCCCGTCGGACCCCTCCGCCGCCTACACCACGGTGACTGGTCGGGCCAACAACCTCGAGGTCCAACTGGCCGGAACCGGGCTCGTCGGCGACAACCTGGCCGCCACCCTCGACGGGGCCCGCGGCGATGCCCTCTACGCGCAGATCCTCTTCCTCTTCCTCGGCCTCCCCGGCGCCGTGCTGGCCGGGCTGCTCACCGCAGCCGTGGCCGCCGCGGGGGCCGAGCGCCGCCGCCGCGAACAGGCGTTGCTACGAGCCCGAGGCGCAACAACACGGCGCCTCGTCCAACTGGGCAGCGCCGAAGCGGCCGTCGTCGGCGTCGGCGGCGCCACGGTCGGCCTCGGAGTCGCCTGGTTGATCGGACGTCTCGTGTTCGGTACCGCCGGCTTCGGCGCCACCACCCTCGCCTCGATCGGGTGGGCAACCGCCGCGGCCGCGGCTGGCCTGTTCATCGCCGCCGCGACCGTCGCCTTCCCAGCGTGGCGCGACGCACGGAGCGCTTCGGTGGCGTACGGGCGCCGAGTCGTCGGGCGCGTCCAGCCGCTGCGTTGGGCACGCTACGGCCTCGACTTCTGGCTGCTCGGTGCCAGCGCCCTGGTCTTCTGGCTCACGAGCCGAGGCGGCTACAAGCTGGTCCTCGCCGCCGAAGGCGTGCCCACCATCTCGGTGAACTACTGGGCCTTCCTCGGTCCGGCCCTGTTGTGGGCCGGCGCCGGTCTGTTGACTTGGCGCGTCGCCGAACTGGTGCTCGGACGCGGTCGACCCGCCGTCTGCTCGGCGTCGCGACTCGTCGCGGGCCCCTTGGCCGGGACGGTCGCCGCTTCCATGTCCCGCCAACGCCGACTGCTGGCCCGCGCCGTCGTCCTCGTGGCCCTCACCGTGTCATTCGCCGCATCGACCGCAGTGTTCAACGCGACCTACCGCCAACAGGCCGAGGCGGACGCGTTGCTCACCAACGGTGCCGACGTCACCGTCACCGAGTCCCCAGGGGCCGACGTGGGCCCATCGACGGCCACCGCGATCGAAGTGGTTCCCGGCGTCGGGAGCGTCGAGCCCATCCAGCACCGGTTCGCCTACGTCGGCGCCGACCTCCAAGACCTCTACGGGGTACGCACCGACACCATCGTTGGAGCCACCAGGCTCCAGGACGCGTACTTCCAAGGGGGCACCGCCGACGAGCTGATGCGCACCCTGGGATCGCGCCCCGACTCCGTGCTCGTGAGCCTCGAGACCGTGCACGACTTCCAGCTGACACCGGGCGATCCGCTCATCCTGCGGCTCCAAGATGGACAGACCAAGCAGTACACCGACGTCACCTTCCATTACGCCGGGGTCGCCAAGGAGTTCCCCACCGCGCCCAGCGACAGCTTCCTCGTCGCCAACGCCGACTACATCACCCAACAGACCGGGTCCGACGCGGTCGGCGCGTTCCTCGTCGACGCCAACGGCGCATCACCACAAGCCGTCGCCCAAGGGGTGCAGGATGTCGTCGGGCCCGCCGCACAGGTGACCGACATCACCACCAGCCGCCGCATCATCGGCTCGAGCCTGACCGCGGTCGACCTCGCCGGCCTCACCCGGGTGGAGCTCGGCTTCGCTCTCGTGCTCGCCGCCGCCTCCACCGGACTCGTGCTCGCCCTCGGACTCGCCGAGCGGCGCCGCACCTTCGCCATCGCCAGCGCGCTCGGTGCCAAACCCCGCCAACTCGGCGGCTTCGTATGGAGCGAAGCCGCCTTCGTCACCGTCGGCGGTCTGCTCGCCGGCGCCGTCGGTGGCTGGGCCCTCTCCGAAATGCTCGTCAAAGTCCTGACCGGGGTCTTCGACCCACCACCATCAGTGCTGGCCGTCCCGTGGATCTACCTCGCAACCGTGGGGGCAGTCGCGGTCCTGGCCGTCGCGCTCGCCGCCACCGCGGCGTTGCGGTCGACACGAGCCCCCGCGGCAACCCTGGTACGTGACCTGTGAGGTCCTGGGATCGGTCAAGGTGGTGACCCGACGCCTCAGCCCGTGAGCACTACCCAGATGACGAACAACGGGTAGGTGGTGAGAAGCAACAGGCCGGCTCCACGCCGCAGTTCGTGGCGCGGGAATGCGAGGACGAGGACCAGCGTGAGACTGGCAAGCATCGTGATCCAGGGCACGTGCAGCGATGCGGCGTCGGCGATGGAAAGCGGGCGGGCCAGGGCACCGGCGCCCAAGGTCATGGTGACGTTGTAGGTGAACGATCCGACGACGGCCGCAACGACGGCAGTGCTGATACCGCGTCGCGCGCTCGACCAAGCGAGCGCCACCAGTTCGAACGCGGTAGCGAAGCCAACCACCGTCAAGCCCAGGACGGTCTGCGTGGACTCCACGTCGCTGATACGTCGGATACCCTCGACCAGCGCCATAGCGCCGACGGCCATCGCCGTAACTCCGGCGAAGACGAGCATCAGCTCGATGCCAACCCGCCCCGGCTCTTCGTACTCCGCGGCCTCTGCCAGCTCAGCGGTTTCGCCCAGGGTCGGCGGTCGCCGTTCGAGCACCCAGATCAACCCTACGAACACGGCATACGTCGTGATGAGTACCAACCCGCCAAGCCGACCGATCGTCCCATCCCACGAGAGACAGGCAGCGAGCGCTCCCGCCGCCAGACCACCGAGGCCGTAGCGCATCACGGACTTGTCGAACGGGAGTGGAGCGATCAGGGCACCGACGCCCAGTGCTACGAGGCAGATGGCGACGTTCGCGCCGATGACATCGCCAAACGCGATCGCCGGAGCGTCGCGCAGCGATGCCGTCACCGCTGTCGCCAGCTCCTCGGGCTCCGCCCCCGCAAGGAGAAGCGCAAGGGCGAACGCGCTCACGCCGAGCCGTGTCGACGCGACAGCGAGATGCTCGGCGAAGGTCTCGGCTCCCCACACGATGGCCGCGACTCCGCCCAGCGCGATGACGAGCCATCCAACCGTGACCACACAACGAGTCTGGACCGCCCGGCTGTCCGTCCACTCCTCGGCGGTCTCGGGGCCGCCGCGCCGATCCGGAATTGCGGTGGGATGTGGGCCCCGTCGCTCTCGAGTGGTCGACAATCCGCCTGACCGGCGAATCAGAGCCAGGCATCACGGCCTTGGCTCGCGAGCTCGATGATGGTCCTGGCTGCGGGTGACAGGACGGTCTGGCGGTGCACGAGCCCGACACTTCTCGTCATCGCCGGGTGGAGAGGGAGCACCGTGACATCCGGGGAGTGAGTGGTCTCGGCGACGGCGCGGGGGAGCACGGCGGCGCCGGCACCGGCCAGGACGAGGGGAACAATCGTGTCTCGATGATCGGTGACGATTCCGGGGACCAGCATGACGCCGATTGCGTCTAGGGCGGCAGCGAGTTGGGTGTGGGTCGAGGCCCCCTCGGGTGCGGTGATGAGCGGCAGGTCAGCGAGACGCTCGATGGGGATCGCCCCCTTTCGTTCGTAGGCGGCCGCGTGGCCGGCAGAGAGGACCGCGACGAGCTCCTGGTCCTCGATGAGGAGTTGCGCGAGACCGGTGCCATCGGCGGGAAGGGCGCAGAACCCGAGTTCGCTCTGACCCCGTCGAACAAGGTCCTCGACCGAGCTTCCGACCTCGGGCTCGCGAAGGCGGATCGACACGTGGTCGTGGCAGCGTCGGAATGCTCCCAGGATCGGCGTCGCGATGTCGGCGGCGAGGGTCGGGATGCAGGCGATGTCGAGGTGGCCCGCAGCGAGGCCCGAGACGTCTGCGACTGCCTCGAGTCCGATGTCGCGGTCGCGTAGCGCCTGGCGGGCCGGACCCAGCAGGGCCTCGCCGGCGGTGGTGGGCACCACGCCGGTGGACAGCCGTTCGAACAGCGCGATGCCGACCTCGCGTTCGAGGCGTCGCACGGCCAACGAGATCGAAGGCTGCGAGTGACCGAGGGCTTCGGCTGCACCGGTGAAGCTCCCGTGGTCGGCGACCGCGACGACCGCGGCGAGCTGATGGAACTCCATAGCCAAAGGCTATGCCACATAGAGGTGATATGGCATAGCGCCAATACAAGGTCGTCAGGTGTACTGAACGCATGCCTCCGTTCCCCGAGATCGTCGCCGCGGGTGTGGCCATCGGCGTTCTCTACGGACTGTTCGGGGTTGGTTCCGCGTTCGCCACGCCGCTGTTGGCCCTCATCGGTGTCCCGGGTCTCGCTGCGGTCGTCTGCCCGCTCCCGGCGCTGCTCCCGGGTTCCGCGGCGGGTGCGTGGACCTACTCCAAGGCCGACCGCATCGATTGGACGATGGCCCGACGGGCTGTCGCCGGCGGAGTACCGGCCTCGGTTCTCGGGTCGCTGTGCAGCCGCTACGTCGGTGGCGGCCCGCTCGTGGTCGTGTCAGGTGTTGTGCTGATCGCCGTCGGGGTCAGGATCCTGTGGCCCACCCGCGCCGACCCGGAGGCGACAGCACGGGCCGCCGCGAGACGGAACAGCGCCGCTCTGGTCGTCGGGATGGCGGCGGCGGTGGGGTTCCTCGCAGGTCTGCTCGCCAACGGGGGCGGGTTCCTGCTCGTACCCCTGTTCATCGTCCTGTTCGGGCTGCAGATGCCCGAAGCCACCGGTACCAGCCTCGTCGTCGCCGCAGCCCTGACCATCCCGACCCTCGTGACTCACGCTCTGGTGGGTGACGTCGTGTGGTCCATCACCGTCGCCTTCACGCTTGGTCTCGTGCCGGGAACCCTCGCCGGCGCCAGGTTCGCTGCCCATCTCCCCGCTGACCGGTTGCGCAAGCCGTTCGGGGTCCTTCTCACCGCTTTCGCAGTCTGGTTCCTCGTCGGCCAGCTGTACTGAGGTGGTGACCATTCGGTGGTCGCCAACGGCGCCGGGAGCGGACCTCGCCGCTGTTGTAGACCGACTCGCGTCCCGCTGCTGGACCCCGACGACAGGGGGCCGGAGCCGCTGCTCCAAGGCCACGCGGGTCAAGAACCGCATGCACCTCGACATCGACCTCGTCGACATCGAGACCGAAGCCCGCCGGCTCGAGGCTCTTGGCGCGCAACGGGTCGCGGGTGAACCGATGCACGAACACGGCACCAACTGGATCCGGGCTACAGGACGTCGATGCCGAGGTCGGTGTTGTTCGCGGGTCGCATGACACCGTCGTCGTTGATCACGATCTCGAGCCCGTTGTCGGCGAACCGGTCGAAGAGCTCGGCAACGGAACCGGCCAGCGTGTCGGGCAGGGCGTAGGAATCGTCGAGGATCTGGCGGGCGACGGGGTCGTCGATGACGGACGCGTCCCAGGTGATCTCGTCTCCGTGTTCGCGGATATCGAAATCGAAGAACGCGCAGCACGCCTTCTCCCGGGCGGCGAGGTCGCGGATCTCCTCGGCGAGACCGTCGCGAACCCGAAACCGGAACCGGATCCCCTCCTCGGTGCGTTCACGGCCGACCAGATCGCCGCCGAAGAGCCGGCGGTACTCGGCGAGCCGTTCCTCGGTGGTGTCGGGTGCATCGGTCATGTCGCAGACGATCGGGATGGGCTGGCTCGTCATGGGGTCTCCTCGGTGCCGGTCGGAGTTGGTTCCGACGAGAGGAACGTAAACTCTTGACATAGGTCCAGAGTCAAGAGAATGTTCGGGCGTGAAGATCGGTCAGGTCGCGGAGCAGTCCGGCGTGAGCGTGGACACGGTGCGGTTCTACGAACGCCGCGGCCTCCTCCCGATACCGGAACGACTGGCATCGGGATACCGCACCTACACACCGGCAACCGTCGAACGGATACGACTGGCGCGCCGACTACAGGCACTCGGGTTCACCCTCGACGAGGTCGTCGACGCGTTGCACGCCACCGATCAGGGCAACGCGACCTGCGCATCGGAGCGGTGGCGCCTCGAAGCCGTGCTCGAGCGCATCGACACGAAGATCGCCGAACTGCGCACAGTGCGCCGCGAAGTCACCACGGTCATGGGTGCGTGTGACCGCGGCGAGTGCCCGTTCGACGACAGCGAGATCGGCGCTTGACCTTCGAGTCGGGTACTGCCCTTACGGTCCGAGCAGCAGCCGCCAGCCGGGCGGCCGACCGCCACGGAGGCACCCGATGAGCACCCTTAGCCCCCCGCCCGACCAGCACACCGAAGCCTGCGCCGTCGATCGCTCGTGCGCCGATTCGGGTTGTGGCTGCAGCACCCCCGACCGGTCGGCGCCCGCCGCAACGACCTCTCGGACGGGTTTCAAGGCGGGCTTGCTGGCCGCGGCGTGTGCGGTCGCGTGCCTGGCCGTTCCGTTCGCCGTGGGGGGCGTCGCCGCGGTGTCGGGCGCCGTCGCCGGGGAGTGGTGGCTGCTGGTCGGCCTCGCCGTCGCCGCGATCGTCGTCGGTGCCGCCGCAGTGCGGCGCCACCGCAGTGGCAAGCTCTGCTGAGCGCCGACGAGGCACCTGGCTTGCGACTTGACCTTCGAGTCGGGTCGAACCCTTACGGTGGCCGGTGTGGACGGCTATTCGATCTCCCAGGTCGCTGAACGCACCGGGTTCCCACCAACGACGCTTCGGTTCTACGAGCAGTCCGGGCTGGTGCGCCCCGACCGCACCCCGTCTGGCTACCGCAGCTACGACGACACCCACCTCGAACGCCTGTCGTTCATCGGGCGGGCCAAGAGGTTCGGGCTGTCCCTCGACGAGATCAGCGAGCTCCTCGCACTGCTCGGCGACGACGAGTGCGCCCCGGTCCAGGGGCGACTCCGTGACCTGGTCGACACCAAGATCGCAGACGCCCAGGCCAAGGTCGCCGAACTCGAGGCGTTCACCCTCGAGCTTCGACGGGTGGCCGTCGCGCTCGGGACCCACACCCCGGCCGGACCGTGCGACGACACCTGCGGCTGCACCAGCGACGGCCCAACGACCGCGGACCAACCCGTCCTGCTCGGGATGCGGCGCGACGACCGAGATGGGTCGGTCATCGCATGCACCCTGTTGCCGCATGAGGTCGGCGACCGGCTCGGGACCGCGCCGTGAAGGCGCGCCAAGCACTCGGACGAGGCGGCTTCGCCGCCGCTGCATGCGTGGCCTGTTGCGCTCCGCCGATCATCGCCGCGCTCGGGGTGACCGGCGGGCTCGCCGCCACCGCCGGGGTGTTCCTCGGGCTCGTCGCCGCGATCGCCGTGGTCCTCATCGGCGGCAGCTGGATCCTTGCCCGGGTCCTCGGGTTCGGTGGTCGCAGCGCTGGCACGGTGCCCATTGAGGATCCCATCGCTGGTCGCGCCGACGACGCAAGCATGCGTTCGTATCGTTCATGAGCGTCCTGCGAACGGTCGCGCTGTTCGTCTTGGCCGCGATCGCGGAGATCGGTGGCGCGTGGCTGATCTGGCAAGGCGTCCGCGAGCACCGCGGCGTTGCCTGGATCGGCGCCGGCATCGTCGCGCTCGCCGGCTACGGGTTCGTCGCCACCCTCCAAGACGACGCCAACTTCGGCCGCATCCTCGCCGCGTACGGCGGCATCTTCGTCGCCGGATCACTCGCCTGGGGCATCATCATGGACGGCTTCAAGCCAGACCGCTTCGACTACCTGGGCGCCGCCATCTGCCTCGTCGGGGTCGCCGTCATCATGTTCGCCCCGCGGGTGTGACCAGAACCCGAAGATCGCCCGCGGACCGCCACCCTCAACCGGAGACAGCCCACAGCAGCATGTTCTGACGGTCGCCCAGCGAGATCGAGAACAATGCTGCTGCGGGGCCCGTCCCAGGGTCGGATTTCTACTGTTCCTTCTACTGTGCGGTGCGGTACGGGGGTGTACGGACTGGCACGGCCGGTGTAGTCTGATCGAAGAAACCCCAGGTCAAGGGCACATTCCGGTACGCGTTGGTACGGGCTGAGATTCTGATCGTGTAACTCATAACCCGAAGGTCGCAAGTTCAAATCTTGCCCCCGCCACCAAGTTCTGAGAAGGCCCCTCCTCCGGGAGGGGCCTTCGTCAGTTGCTGACGATGGTCGCTGCCGGTAGCGCCCGGCTCGCAGAGATCCATGTCTCGCGATGCCGAGGTCTGGTGCGGCGCGAGACTGCAGTACATGAGCGCATGGGCCCTTCCTGACGACGCAGACGAGATCCTTGCCGACGTCGCAGCCTCGTTTCTCGGGAGTGACGGAGATCCCGCCCGGGACCTGGCGACGATGCTGCGGGATCGCGGGATCCGGGTGCCGCCAGACGTGGAACTTGTCGCTCGACCAGCCTCTTCGGACGACGTGCAGGCCGTACGTGACGCAAACGCAGGCCGCTGCCGGCTCGTCTGCAAGCAGGTGCAGGGCGGCACGGATTGCTTCTGGGTTTGCCGGAAGGTCTAGTCCGCTCGACGCCTAGGCCTTGGACGCGACAATGAGGCATGGACGAACACGAGGAGATCGAGGTCGAGGACTGTGGGGACGGCACCCCGGGTGTCCTTCGCCGCATCCGCGACGACGAGTTCGAGTTAGTCGACAGCACAGGTGCACGACGCCAGCAGTGCACACCGGGGGACTCGATGTACATCGAGCCGTACAGGTACGCCTGCATCGGAGGTCGATGGGTGCGGCAGGGGACGGGCCAGGTGTGACTGGTCGAAGGAGCTCCGGGCCGACGCAGTGGGTGGCCGGTCCCGCGCCGGCTCGACATCCTGTTGCCGATCGACGTCACGCTGCGAGGGCAGGCCTCGCCGCGACCGGGTCGTGCTGAAGTCCTAGAGCGTCGCCAGGAGGGCGTCGAGGCGGGTCCAGGCCTGGACCAGCTCGGCGTCGAGGAAGACTTCGCGGTACTCGAAGCTCTCGACGAGCGACTGGGACGTGAGGCGGGTGCGGCCGTCGCCGAGGTCCTCGAAGGTGCGGCGCTCGAGCACGACGAGGTCGGGCATGCCGTCGGGGGAGAAGGTCTGGACGATGCGCTCGTTCGGGACGACGTCGTGGAACGAGCCGTGGACGCTGCCGGCCATCTCAGGACCGGACATGGTGATGCGGTAGGCGCCGCCGGTGCGGCAGTCGAAGTGGTCGAAGGTGACCGTGTAGTCGTCGATCCAGTTCCACTGCACGAACAGGTCGGGATCGACGTGGGCCCGGAACGCCTTCTCGGGCGGGGCGTCGAACTCACGGATGAGGCGCACGACGGGCAGCTAGTCGTCGACGATGATCTCGGCTTCGTTCACTGGGCTTCTCCTCGGTTCTCGTCGGGCAGGTCCGCCAGGAGGGCGTCGAGGCGCTGGTAGCGGGCCGAGCGCGACCCTCGACCAGCTCTTCGCTCCGGTCAACGAGCTGGCGACGGACCTCGGGCTCGACGCCTGCGCCGGCTGAGGGTCGCGCTCATCCCCGAGGGACGGCAGCGAGCTGCGGTGGATCGAGACGGACCCGTTCTTCGTGTGGCACTTCGGCAACGCCTATGACGAAGGCACTGACGTGGTCGTGGACTTCTCGTGGTGGAGCGACTTCAGCTTCGGTGTCAATCCGAACCGCATCGGTGCCTTCACCCGGATGCGCCTGTCGCCTTCGACCGGCCAGGCGGCCCTCGATCATCTGGACGATTCGATGTCGGAGTTCGCTCGCATCGACGACCGCCAGGTCACTCCGGGCGGGCGTGAGTCGTACGCTGCGGCCGTGGCGGTCAACCGCAGTCGTCGCGCTCGCAGCGCCCGCAAGCGAAAGCGCCGCATGGACCGGGTCGAGCACGACCTGAGCGACGAGCAGTGGGCGGCGCTGCGGGAGGCGTGGGGAGGCTGCGCCTACTGCGGGGCGGTGGGGCGGCCCCTCCAGCGGGACTGCGTCCTCGCCCTGTCCCGGGGCGGGCGCTACACGCTGGCCAACATCGTGCCGGCCTGCCCCTCGTGCAACGCCAGCAAGTGCAACGACGAGGTCACCGGCTGGCTGCGGCGCAAGAAGCTCGACGAGGCGGCGTTCCTGGTGCGCCACCACGAGATCAGCGGCGCGCTGGCCGCCAGGTTCCCGGAGGTCGCCACACCCTGAGCACGGGTGGGCTGCTCAGCCGATCAGCGCCGAGAGGCTCGCCTCGAGGTGCGCCTCGATCACCCCGGGCGTCATGGCGTGGGGCGCTCAGTGCCGGGCTTCGACGGCCCGGGCGAAGGCGGTGACCTCCGGCTCGGGGGCGTCGAGCAGCCGCTCGGCCTCTCCGACGGTGAGCAGCTCGGCCACGGTGTACACGCCGACCCGCCCGCACACGACCTCGATGGCCCAGGTCCCGTCGTCGGCCGCCCAGATGGTCCAGTCCCACGACCGCTCGCGGACCATCCGCCAACGGCGCTCGTCCTCGAAGCCGGGGAGCCGGGAGAGCTCGGGGGCGTCGTCGGCCATGACCCGCAGCACGGCCTCGAGCTCGATGGGGTTCCAACCCTGGGTGCGGCCGGCGGTGCGGACCGGCTCGGCGGCGGCGTCCGGCCACGGGCGCAGCGCGCCGGCCACGGCGAGGCGGTGCCAGTGGGTCGGGAGCCGGACCAGCACGCCGGTGTCCGCCGTGGTCAGCCACTCCGGGGCCCACCGGGCGATGGCATCGGCCCAGCGGTCGGCGACCAGAAGGAGCACATCGCCGCGGGTGAGCCCTCCCGGCGGCGCCTCGATCCAGGTGTCGACGGCGGCGACCACGGCGGCGTGGTCAGGCCGGTCCGGTCGGACGTGGCGGCACACCACCGCCACCAGCTCCGCCCGCAACGTCGGCCGGCTCGCGGCGGCGAAGCCGATCGGCGCCCGGTCGAGGGCCGCTGCGTCGGCGGCGTCCGCGCCGGTCAGCCAGTCCACCAGCCCGGGGAGGTCGACGTCGGCGCCGATGATCCCGAGTGAGAGGGCCGCGGCGGTGGCGATCGGGGACTCCGGATCGGGGAGCATCGACGTCAGGGCACGGCCGAGCTCGGCCCGCCCTACCGGGTCGAGGCCCTTGACGACCGCCCGCACGTCGTCGAGCGCGTCGACCGACGCTCGGGGGTCGCCCAGTGGCCCCCGCCGTCCGTCGAGGAGGGCGCGGAGCTCGCCAGGATCGGCGAAGCCGGGCATCGCGGTCATCGCACGGTCGGGCCCTGGGACGGGCCGGTCAGAGCTCGCCGCGGGCGAGGAGCTCGACGGGGTCCTGGCTGTCGAGCATGCCGAGGTAGGCGCCGCCCCGCGAGAGGTTGTCATACATCGCGTAGCCGAGCAGCTCCTGGGCCTGGCGGGGGAGGGTGGCGGCCACCGCGGATGGGACGGCGAGGAGGTTGTTCTCCTCGGTCCTCAGCCAACCGAGGCAGTAGCTGAGGTGGGCGCCGCGGCGGGGGACGTCGGACGTGTTGGCGCCGCCACCGTGGAGCACGCCGCCGGTGTAGACCACGGCCGAGCCCGCGGGCATCTCGGCGCACACGACCTGGTCGGGCCCGGGCGGTGGCTGGGCCGCCTGCTCGAACGGCGGCAGGTCGCGGTCGGGCCAGCGGTGGCTGCCGGGCACGAGGCGGGTGGCGCCGTTGTCGGCCGTGAAGTCCACGAAGGCGATCACCGAGGCGAGCTGCAGCTCCGGCGCCGGGCGGGGGACGTCGCTCCAGACCGCCTCGTCCCGGTGGAGTAGCTGCGCCTCGGCGCCGGGGCCCCGCTCGAGCAGGTGCCCGATGTTCATCTGGTACCGGGCGCACGCCGGCAGGAGCACGGCGTCGGCCAGGGCGAGCAGCACCGGGTGGCACAGGACCTCGGTGGCGAAGGTCCGCGACACCCGGGCCAGCCCGGACACCTGACGGGTGTGGGCCCCGTGGAAGGCCCGCATGATCGGGTTGAACATCGGGTTCGAGGGGTCGTCGGCGGCCACCGCCTCCTCGACCTCGTCGTTCACCCGGGCCACGACGTCGGCGGCGAGCAGGCCTTCGACCACGACCGCGCCGTCGCGCTCGAGGGCGGCGACCATCGAGGCCGGGTCGGCGGAGGCGTCGACGTGCTCGAGAGAGGTCACGTCGTCCTCACGCCCCGGCGGCGGGCACCGAAGCCGGCGCCGGCGGAGAGGCGACCGTCCCGCCCGGCGCCGCCGACCCGTGAGCCCGGTCGTAGCGGACCTGGCGCTCGACCACGGCCAGGTAGGCGGCCATGGAGAAGGCGAAGCTGGTGAACAGGCTCATCACGAAGAAGCCCCACGGCACGACGATGCCGCGCCGGCGCCCGTCGACGATCGTCCACAGCGGGAACAGCACGACGTTGGCGATGATGTAGTCCTGGGCGCCGGAGCTCGAGGCCCAGTTCGCGAACAGCGACTCGGTGAAGTGCACCCAGCTCGCGGTCGAGCCGAACTGGTCGACGTAGCGGACGTTGCAGTACCAGCCGAGGGCCACCGAGACGAGGCCGACGACGTAGAACGTCGCCTCCAATGGCGTGACCCGCCGGCCGGCCCACGACCCGGCGAACAGTCGGCGGTTGCGCCAGCCCACGAACGCCGTCGTCGCCACCCCAAGCACCGCGTGGACGATGAGCGAGATCATCCCCACATCCTGACCCGCCGTAACCGGCCGTGCTCGGGAGACGACGGGCGCGGCGGGGCGGTCCGCCGACGTCACTCGACGGGCCGCGCCGACCGCGTCAGGCCTGCAGGTGCTCGACCAGCTGGTCGACGACCGTGCCCCAGCCGTCGTGGAAGCCCATGGACTCGTGCTGCTGGGCCCCCTCGGGGTCCTGGTGCACGGCGATGGCCCGGTAGCGGCACCCCCCGGCGGTCGGCTCGAGCTCGAGGATCGCGGTGAAGGGCATGTCGCCGGCCTGGGGGCGGTAGTCCGTCGTGAGCGCGGCGGTCCACACCAGGCGCTCGTCGGGGACGATCTCGAGATAACAGCCGGTGCTGTCCATCATCTGGTTGCCGTCGGGGTCGTTCATCACGGTGCGGAAGCCGCCGCCGGGGCGGAGGTCGATCTCGCAGCGCTCGATCGAGAAGGGGCGGGGCGCGAACCACACCTTGAGCGACTCGGGGTCGGTCCAGGCCGCGAAGACGGCCTGGGGCGTCACGGGCAGCTCGCGCACGAGCTCCAGGTCGAGGGCGGGGTCGAGGGTACGGGGGGTGAAGGTCACGGTGTCTCCAGCTTCTGGTTGAGGAGGAACTCGTCGAGTTGGTCCAGGCGCCGCTCCCACGTGCGGCGCTGGCCGGCCAGCCAGCCCTCGGCGGTCTCGAGCCCGCGTGGCGCGAGCCGGAACGTCCGAGTCCGCCCCTGCTTGTGCGACGTCACCAGGCCGGCGCCTTCCAGCACCGCGAGGTGCTGGGTGAACGACGGCAGCGCCATGGCGAACGGCTCGGCGAGCTCCGAGGTGGATGCGGGACCTCTACCCAGCCGCTCGATCACCTGGCGACGCGTCGGGTCGGCGAGGGCGTTGAACACCAGGCTCACCGGCTCCGAATACTTAGGCACATACCTAACTATAGCGGACTCACTGCACGGGCGTGGCCTCGCCGACCAACGGTGGTTCGGGCTCGGGCTCCCCGGCGCCGGTGCGGGCGACCTGGACGAGGCCGACACCGGTGAGGACGAGCAGACCGCCCAGGAGCTGGACGCCGTTGAGGACCTCCTCGAGCCAGATCCACGCCACAGTGGCCGCGATCACGGGCTCGATCATCGACACGATGCCCGTCGTGGTGGGGGAGAGGTGGCGCAGGCCGAAGACCTCGAGGGCGTACGGGGCGAGGGTGCCCAGGAGGATCACCCAGAGGACGCCGAGCCAGACGGGGATCGAATAGGCGGCGAGTCGGCCGAGCATCGACGTGGATTCCGTCAGGACGCCGGGGTCGAAGTCCCACCACGGCTGGACGAAGGCCCAGAAGACCGACGAGATGGCGAACATCCAGAAGCTCAGGACGAGCGGGTCCCTGGTCTCGAGCATGTGCTTGCCGAGCAGGTGGAACGTGGCGAGGAAGGCGGCGGCGCCGAGGGCGGCCAGGACCCCGATCAGATCGAGGCCGACGTCGGTCCAGACCTGGGAGACGAGCGCCAGCCCCAGGAGCGCCAGCCCGAGGGCCCACCACACCTGGCGGGCGATTCGGTGGCGCAGCACGACCACCGAGAAGACCGCCACCATGAGCGGCGCCGTGAACTCGAGCAGCAGGGCGATGGCGGCGGGCAGCCGGTCGAGGGCGACGAAGTACAGCCACTGGAGGAGCGCGGCGCCGCTGAGCCCGAGCACGATGAGCTTGGGGATCTCGGCCTTCGGGATGCGCAGCGACGTCCGTCGCACCGTGGTCAGCACGAGCAGGAGGCCGAGGGCGGCCCCTGTGCACCTCAGCGCGGTGAGGCGGGCCGGCTGGAGACCGCTCGCGAGGACGACCTTGGACACGCTGGCGTTGATGCCGAACAGGGTCGCCCCGCCGAGGACGAGCACGTAGCCGCGCCGATGGCGCGCCGGGGCGAGGGTGGGCGAGGCGATGGGGTGACGCTACGGCCCAGGGGGCCTGTGGCCCCAAGGCGAATCGTCGCGGCGCCCCTGGTCAGCCCAGCTCGTAGGTGGTGACGCCGTAGATCTCGTCCCACGGCAGCGCCGGCGGCGGGCCGTAGGTCATGCGGGCACAGCCGAAGACCTCCGTCAGCCCGTGGCGCTCGGTCAGGGCCAGCGCCGCCGCGTTGCGCTCAGGCACGTCGAGGAAGACCGCGGCGCCCACGACCCGGGCGGTGGCGGCGGCGTACAGCGCCTCCGCCACCTCGGCGTCGTCGGCGAACAGCGGCCCGAAGCGGTACCCCTCCCGGGCGGGTCGCAGCACGGTGTACCCGCGGCACCCGTCTGGGCCCACCACGGCGAGGGCGTGGCCGTCCTGCGGGGACAGCCAACGGCGCAGGAACGCCACGCGCTCGCCGGCGAAGTGGGCGCGGTCGTAGGCCTCGACCACCTCGAAGGCCACGTCGGCGACGTCCACGACCTCGATCGTCGGCGGGTCGTCGGCCGTCGCGGCAACGCCGGCGAAGCGCAGGTCACGGTGTTGGGTGACGAAGCCGCCGGCGGCGTAGAACGGCTCCATGGCGAACACGCCGTCCATCTCGATGGCCGCGCCGGGCTCGAGCCGGTCGAGGAGGCGGTTGCGGCGGGTGAACCAGAGCTCGCGGCCGAGGCCCTGACCGCGGAACTCGGGGCGCATGATGAAGAACCCCATGAAGCCGTAGCGGGGGCCGTGGGTGACGATCGAACCCCCGCCGACGAGCTCGCCGTCGAGCTCGGCAGCGACGAAGCCGTCGGGATCGGCGGCCCAGAAGGCGTCCGCATCGTCGCGGCCCGGGTTCCACCCCTCGAGCGCCGCCCACTCGACGAGCACGTCGAGCTCTTCTCGCACCATCGGTCGTACCCGCACCACCGCTCCTCTCACGCCTGCCGTGCCCCTGATCCTCGCGCCGGGACGGCCCCGGTACCGCCCGTTCGGCCAGGGGCGACACCGGGCGTCACCGAGGTCGCGGCGATCCGTAGCCTCGGGGCGATGGAGACCATGACGGCGGATGCCGTGCCCGGCCGAGAGCGCCCCGATGGCGACTGATCCCCGGGGGCTGCGGGATTCGGCGCCGCTGCTCGACGCCTGGCTGGGGTTCCAGGAGGCGGCGCCGACGGTGTTCACCATCCCCGGCCACAAGCAGCGGACCGACCTCGTCGGCGACGTGGTGGAGGGCGACGTCCCGCTCTACGCCGGCCTGGACACGATGAAGCTCAGCACCGGGGTGCTGGCCGACGCCGAGGCCCGCGCCGCGGCGCTGTGGGGCGCCGACGTGTGCCGGTTCTCCACCGGCGGGTCGACCCATGCCAACCAGGCCATCGCCCTTGCAGTCGCCGGCGACGGCGACGAGGTGGTGGTCAGCCGGACGCTGCACCGGTCGCTGCTCCTCGGTCTGGTCCTCGCCGGTCTGACCCCCGTGTGGGTTCGCCCCGAGGTGGACCCGGCCACGGGTCTGCCTCTCGGGGTGGCGCCGGCGACCGTCGCCGCGGCGCTCGCCGCGCACCCAGGGGCTCGGGCGGTCTTCGTCGGTGACCCGTCCTACGTGGGCACGGTCGGCGACCTCGCGGGGCTGGCCGACGCGGCGCACGCCCACGACGTCCCCCTCGTCGTGGACGCGGCATGGGCCGCCCACTTCGGCTTCCATCCGGCCCTGCCGGCGCACGCGCTCGCCCTCGGCGCCGACGCGATGGTGACGAGCGCCCACAAGTCCCTGCCCGCCTACAGCCAAGGGGCGCTGTTGCTCGCCCGCACCGAGCGCCTCGACCCGTCCCGGCTGGACGCCGGTGTCGAGGCCACGGCGACCACCAGTCCGGCGGGCTCGATCCTCGCCAGCATCGACGCGGCGCGGGCGCTGCTCGAGCGCCACGGCGAGGCGCTGCTCGAAGGCGCCCTCGCCGCGGTGCGCAGGGCGCGGGACCGCCTGCAGGAGGTCGAGGGCCTCGTCGTGCTCGACGGCGCGCACGTCGACCCGCTCAAGCTGACGCTGGTGCTCTCCGCCACCGGTGCGGACGGCAACGCCATCGAACGGGACCTCCTCGCCGCCGGCCTGCCCGTCGAGTCCGCGGACCGCGACGTCCTCGTCGCGGTGGTGTCGCTGGCGGACACGAAGGCGACGCTGGGGCGCCTCACCGCGGCGCTCGTGTCGTCGATCGAGCGTCGGCGCGGTGCGCCCCGGCCGGTCGTGGGTCCCGCGGCCTACGGGGTCGAGGCCGAGACCGTGGTCGCCCCGCGGGCCGCGTTCTTCGCGCCCGCGGAGGCGGTGCCGATCGCCGTCGCCGCCGGTCGGGTCAGCGCCGAGCTCGTCGCCCCGTACCCGCCGGGCATCCCCGTGGTGGCGCCGGGCGAGCGGCTCACCCCAGCCGTCCTCGACGCCCTCAGGTCCGCCAAGGGGGCCGGCGTCCGCATCGCCTACGCCGCGGACCCGACGCTGGCGACGCTCCGGGTGCTGGAGGGCTGAACTCGTCGGGTCTGGTGCGTGCGGCTGGCGTACGGTCTTCGACGTGATCGAACACGTCGAGGTGTCCCGGGAGATCAAGGCCTCCGCCGACGAGGTGTGGGCGGCCGTCAGCGACGTCACCCGCATGGGCGAGTGGTCGCCGGAATGCCACACGTGCTCCTGGAACGACCCGGACACGCCGCCGGGCGTCGGGTCGATCTTCACCGGGGAGAACCGCAACGGCGAGTTCGAGTGGGCCACCGAGTGCGAGGTCACCGAGTGGGTCCCCGGCCGGGCGTTCGCCTTCGACGGGGTGTTCGGCGACCTGCGCTTCGCCAAGTGGGGCTATCGAATCGAGCCCACCGACGAGGGTTGCGTCGTGACCGAGACGTGGGACGAGGGCCGCCCGCCCGAGGTCATCGAGTTCACCGCCACCATCTCCGGCGTCAGCGAGCGGGCCGAACACAACCGCCGGGGCATGGAGGAGACCCTCGCCCGTCTCGCGGCGGCGCTCGAGACCTGATCGTCGACGGGGCTCCTCGGCTCCTCCGGGCGGCCGACGGGTGGCGCTCACCTGGTGCCGATCGGCAAGCTGACTCCCCCATGGATCTCCTGGACGACCGCACCCCCGTGCTCGTGGGCTACGCCACCGCCCACCAGCGCCTTCCCACCCACGAGGGGGCGCTCGACGCCGCCGGGCTGATGATCGAGGCGGCGCGGTCGTCGCTGCCCTTCGAGCTGGCCGGCACGGTCCTGGCCCAGGTCGACTGGGTGGGGGCCACCCAGGGCCTCACCCACTACCCCGACCCAGCCCGGCTCGTCGCCGAGGCGATCGGGGCCCCGACGGCCCACACGGTGCAGGCCCGCATCGGCGTGATGCAGCAGACCCTCGTGTCCCAGGCCTGCGCCCGGGTGCAGTCCGGCGATGCCACCCTCGCGCTGGTCGTCGGCGGTGAGGCCCGCTACCGCGAGGTCGTGGCCCTCGCTGCGGGTGAGGAGGTCGCGCCGACCCCCCAGGACGCCGCCGTCGAGCCCGACGAGGTGCTCGTCCCGGCCGAGGACCTCGCCCTCCCCTGCGAGCGGGCGGCGGGTGCCGGCGGCGCGCCCGCCTTCTACGCCCTGCTCGAGAGCGAGCGCCGGGCGCGGCTCGGCCAGTCACCCGACGAGAACCGCCGTGACCTCGGGCGGCTCTACGCCCGCTTCTCCGAGATCGCCGCGGCCAACCCCGACGCCGTGCGCCGTGACGTCCGCGCCGCCGACGAGCTCGCCGAGCCGTCCCCCGAGAACCCGTACGTGGCCTTCCCGTACACGAAGCTCATGGTCACCACCTGGACGGTGGACCAGGCTGCGGCGCTGCTGTTCACCACGGTGGGCACCGCCCGCCGCCTCGGCATCCCCGAGGAGCGCTGGCTCTACCCGGTGGTCGCGGTCGAGTCGAACCACATGGTTCCGGTCACCGCCCGGCGGAACCTCACCCAGCCGGGCGCCATGCGCGCCATGGCCGATGCCTGCCGCCGGGTCGCCGGCGTCGACCCTGTGGAGGTCGACCTCCTCGACCTCTACAGCTGCTTTCCCGTCGCGGTCACCACCGCCGCCGAGGGACTCGAGGTGCCTGCCGGCCGCGACCTGACCGTCACCGGTGGCATGTCCTTCGCCGGCGGCCCCCTCAACAACTACGTCTTCCAGGCCATGGCCCGGGCCGCGCAGTTGCTCGCCGACGGACAGGGCGCCACGGCGCTGGTCACCTGCGTCAGCGGCTTCTACACCAAGCAGGGCTTCACCGTGCTGGCCACCGCGCCGCCCGACCAGGCGTTCACGGTGCTGGACGTCACCGCCGAGGTGGCGACGCTCGAGCCGGCGCTGCCCGTCGACGACGAGGCGTCGGGCCCCGGGACGATCGTGGCGGCCACCGTGCTCCACAAGGGCGGTGCTCCAGAGCGGGCGATCGCGGTGGTCGACCTGGCGGACGGGTGCCGGACCATGGCGGCGTGCCTCGACCCCGCCGTGCTGGCGCGGTTCGAGATCGAGGAGCCCGTGGGCCTGCCCGTCGACGTGGCCGACGGCACCTTCACGCCGACCGCCTGAGCGCGGGCAGGGCGTCGGCGGGCCGTCGGGGCCCCGGGTCGCGCCTACGCTCGCCGCCTTGCGCCTGTTCGACACCCTGGGGGGCCGGCCCTGGCTGGACCCCGAGCTGACGGCGTGGCAGCGCCTGCCGATGCGGCCGCTGGCCGTGCCCTGCCCCGACCGGGCCACCGCCCGGGCCCTCGACGCCACGGACCCGGCCACCTACGCGGCCTCGCCGTGGTGGCGGTCGCTCGACGGCACGTGGCGGTTCCGCCTCCACGACCGGCCCGAGGATGTCCCCGTCGACGCCGTCGACCCGGCCACCGACGACCGGGACTGGGACCGCCTCGAAGTGCCGGGAGCCTGGACGATGCAGGGGCACGGCGCCCCCCACTACACGAACGTGATCATGCCGTTCCGGGGAGCGCCCCCGGACGTGCCCGGCGCCGCTGACGACGCCCCCAACCCGACGGGCGTGCACCGCACCACCGTCACCGTGCCGAGGGACTGGCGCGGCCGCCGCGTCGTCCTGAGGGTCGGCGGGGCGGAGTCCTTCCTCGCCGTGTGGGTGGACGGCCGCTTCGTGGGGTTCGGCACCGACAGCCGCCTCGCCTCCGAGTTCGACGTCACCGACCACGTCCGGCCCGGCCGGCGGGCGACCATCGCCCTGGTGGTGGTGCGCTGGTCGGCGCAGAGCTGGGTCGAGGACCAGGACCAGTGGTGGCACGCCGGCCTGCAGCGCAGCGTGGCCCTCTACTCGACGGCGCCCTCGCACCTCGCGGACCTGTCCCTCACGCCGGGGCTGGCGGCTCTCGACCCGGGTGTCGAACCGGGCGTCGGCACCGGCACGCTCGACGTGGCCGTCGGCGTCGACGGCCCCGCTCGCACCGAGACCGGCTGGACGGTGGCGGTCGGCGTGGAGACGCTCGGCGGTCGCGCGCTGGCGACGACGGGGCCCCAGGCCGTGACCGCATGGGACGACACCAGCGAGGCCGCGGCGATGGTCACGGCCATGTTCGTGCGGCCCGGCACGGTCACCGCCCGGCTCGAGGTGCCCGGCATCACGCCCTGGTCGGCCGAGGCTCCCGAGCGCTACCGGGTCGTCACCGAGTTGCGCGACCCGCAGGGCGAGGTGGTCGAGGTCACCGCGCTGGTCACCGGGTTCCGCTCGGTCGAGGTGCGCGACCGGGAGCTGCTGGTGAACGGTCGGCCCGTGCTGCTCCACGGGGTGAACCACCACGAGCACGACCCCGAGCGGGGCCGCGCGGTGCCGCCCACGCTGAGCCGGGCGGACCTCGTGCTCATGAAGCGGCACAACCTGAACGCGGTGCGCACCGCCCACGCACCCCACGACGAGCACTTCGCCGCCCTCTGCGACGAGCTCGGCCTCTACGTGTGCGACGAGGCCGACGTGGAGTCCCACGCCGCCCAGACCTCGCTCTGCCACGACCCCCGCTACACGGCCACCATCGTCGAGCGCGTGACCCGGATGGTGCGACGGGACCGCCACCACCCGTCCGTGGTGCTCTGGTCGCTCGGCAACGAGGCGGGCGACGGCCCCGCGCAGGCGGCGGCGGCCGGCGCCGTCCGGGCCCTCGACCCCAGCCGGCCTCTGCACTACGAGGGCCCGTTCATGCACGACCTCTACGCCGAGGCGCTGGTGTCCGACGTCGTGTGCCCGATGTACACGGGCATCGACGAGATCGTCGCCCGAGCGGGCTGGGAGGGCGACCTCCGGCGCCCGCTGATCCTGTGCGAGTACTCCCACGCCATGGGCAACTCAAACGGCTCGCTGGCCGACTACTGGGACGCCATCGAGGCCACGCCCGGCCTGCAGGGCGGGTTCATCTGGGAGTGGCTCGAGCACGGCATCGCCCTGCCGGGGCGGACCGGACCCGACGGCGGCCCGTGTTGGGGCTACGGCGGTGACTTCGGCGACGAGCCCCACGACGGCAACTTCATCTGCGACGGCCTCGTCGCCGCGGACCGCACGCCGCACCCGGCCATGGCGGAGGTGCAGTGGGTCGGCCGCCCTGTGGACGTGGCCCTGGCTTCCCGGGGCGTCGAGGTCACCAGTCGCCGGTGGTTCACCTCCCTCGCCGACCTGCGGGGGGCATGGGAGCTGAGTGTTGACGGCGAGGTCCTCCAGGCCGGCCCCCTCGACGTGGACGACCTGGCGCCGGGCGCGTCGACCCGGGTGCTGGTGCCGACGCGGCCGCCGGCCGGCGCCGCCGGCCGCGAGGCCCACCTGACGGTGACGTGGACGACGCGGCGGCGCTCGTCGTGGGCACCGGCCGGGCACGTCGTCGCGCGCCAGCAGGTCGACCTGCCGGCGCCCCGGCGCCGGGCACGGACGGCCGGGACCGGCGCCGCGGCGCCCAAGGCCGCGGTCCCGGACCTGTCGTTCACGCCGACGCTGTTCCGGGCCCTCACCGACAACGACGCCATCCAGGTGGGGTGGATGCGGGCGCTGCAGTCCCGGCTCGCGCCCTGGACCGCGCTCGCCGACGGCCTGCCCACGTCGGTCGCCGCCACCGTGGCCTTCGAGCCGGTCGGGTCGGTCGACGACCCCGCGGGCTGGTGGCGCCTGGACGCAGCCATCACGCTCGACGAGGAGCACGCCGACGTCCCGCGGATGGGGGTGACCGCCACCCTGCCGGCCTCGTTCGCGCAGCTCGACTGGTACGGCGACGGGCCCCGAGAGAGCTACCCCGACCGGCGGGCCGCGGCCGTCGTGGGGCGCTGGCGCTCGTCGGTCGCCGAGCAGTACGTCCCCTACGCCTTCCCCCAGGAGCACGGCCACCACACGGGATTGCGGTGGCTCGCGGTCACCGACCCCACCGCCCGCCTCGGCCTGCTCGTCGTGGCCGACGAGCCGGGTGCACTCGGGTGGTCGGTCCGCCACCACGACGACGCGGAGCTGTTCGCCGCCACGCACGTCGACGAGCTGACCCCGCTCGACCGTCCCCGGCACACGGTGCTCGCGCTCGACGCGCTGCAGCGCGGCCTCGGCACGGCGTCGTGCGGGCCCGACACCCTCGACCGCTACCGCACCCGGGCGGGGACCCACGCCGTGCGGGCGTGGCTGCGCTGGTTCGACCCGCGGCGCCCGGTGCCAGCAGTCCTGGCCGCCGATCGCCCTGACCGCTGACTGGCTCTCACGCGGCGGGCGGCTGTCGGGCGGTCGCCTCGCCCCGTCGGGGCCCGACCCTCAGATGAGCACGGCCGCGACCGCGACCGCCAGGGCGGCGCCGGCGTCGGCCGGGAGCGTCGCGGCCCGCCAGGCCACGTGCTGGTCGGGACGGACGAGCAGGGCGCCGTCGGCGCCGAGACCACTGGTGACACACCACGCGGCGTCGACCTCTGCGTCCTCGCACAGACGCACCTGACGGAGGGGCAGTGTGTCGGCGAGCGGGGCGGCGGCCTCGGCCCAGGCGTCGTGGGCGCCACACGTCAGCAGCACCAGGGCGTCGCCACCGATGAGGTCCAGCGTGGAACGGCCGTCGGTCAGCCAGCCGTGGGGGAGGCGGGCACCGACCTCTGCCGTCGGGACGAAGGCGCTGGGGTCCTCGATCGGCGTCGGCGCCGGCACGTCGGCGTCGCGGGCCAGCGCACCCTCGCCGTAGACGTAGCCGAGCTGGAGGCCCAGCATGTCGAAGTGGGTGGCCTGCTCGGCGACGGCGGCATCGATGGCGGGGCGTCGAGCGGGGTCGGCCAGCGTCGCCGCGAGGTCGGCGCTGGTCGCCCCCGGCCGCACGCCGAGGGCCTCGTGCAGGTGGACGATCTTGAACGCGTTGGACGCGCTCTGGTGGCAGTTGGTCTCCGCCACGGGGCGCCGTTCCGCCTCGTAGGAGTCGAGCAGGGCCGGGGCGGCCCACCCGTCCGCGACCGCACACAGCTTCCACACCAGATTGTGGGCATCGGCCACGCCGGTGTTCAGCCCCATGCCGCCGGTCGGGGGGAACCGATGGGCGGCGTCGCCGACCAGGAAGGTGCGGCCCTCGCCCAGTCGCTCGGCCACCTGCGCCGACATGTGCCAGGTGCCCACGCCGAGGATGTCGACCTTCGCGCCCGGGTCGCCGACGGCATCGGTGAGGATCTTCGTGCAGCGGGCGTCGTCGTAGTCGTCCACCGACTCGCCCTCGGGGTCGAACGCGACCATGAACACCCACTCCCGGTCGAGGTCGTGGGCGATGAAGGTGCCCTGGGCCTCGGGGTCGAGCACGAAGTGCAGGACGCCGAGACGGTCGGCCACGTAGGGCCGGAGATCGGCCGCGGCGTGGATGGCGACGAAGCTCTGGATGCTGGCCGGGCCGAGCATGGAGATGCCGAGCCACTTCCGCACCCCGCTCCCCGCTCCGTCCGCACCGATCAGGTGGTCGCTGCGCACGGTGGTCTCGGCGCCGGTGAGCCGGTCGCGGATCACCGAGGTGACGCCCTCGTCGTCCTGGGACGCCGACACCCACTCGGTGTCGTAGCGGAGGTCGACCAGTGGGGCGACCTCCGCCGCGAGCAGCGGCTCGAGGCGGTGCTGGCTGATGTTGCGCAGGGGTGTGGGCGTGTGGGCCAGGCACTCGTCGCCCTGGCGCTCGAAGGGCAGGCGACCGATGAGCTCGCCGCCGAGGCGGGTCACGAAGTTCACGTGGCCGGCGTCGGCCGGGTCCTTGGCGATGCGGTCGATCTCGGCCATGTCGAAGCCGCCCTGACGGAAGATCTCGAGGGTCCGCGCGTTGACGACGTGGGCCGCGGGGTTGCGCTGCGGCCCGTCCCGCCGCTCGACCACGAGGCACCGCCGGCCGGCGTTGGCCAGCAGGCGCGCCGCGGTGAGCCCGACCGGGCCGGCGCCCACGATCAGCACGGGGATGTCGAGGGTGGGGGTGTCGGTCATCAGAGGAGCCCTCCGTAGCTGCCGCCGTCGAGTTGCAGGTTCTGGCCGCTGAGGAAGCCCGCCTGCGCGCTGCACAGGTAGGCGCAGGCGTCGCCGACCTCCTCGGGGCGGCCCAGGCGGCCGGCGGCGATGGTCGAGGCCATGTGCTCGTAGGCCTGCTCGACGGTGATGTCAGCCAACGAGGCGTGCAGCTCCGCCATCTGGCGCTGGCGGGCGGTGTCGATGCGCTCGGGCAGCAGGTTGTTGATGGTGACGTTGGCCCGGGCCACGTCCTTGGACAGTGCCTTGGCCACCGAGGTGAGCCCGGTCCGGGCGCCGGTCGACAGGCCCATCGGGGAGAGCGGCGTCTTCACCATGGCCGAGGTGATGTTCACGATCCGGCCGAAGCGGCGCTCGACCATGCCGTCGAGCACGGCCCGGATCATGGCGAGGGGCGCGAGCATGTTGGCGTCGAGGGCGGCGATCCAGACGTCGCGGTCCCAGTCGGCGAAGCGGCCGGGCGCCGGCCCGCCGTTGTTGTTCACGAGGATGTCGGGAGTGGGGCAGGCCGCCAGCAGCGCCGCGTGGGTCGCCGGGTCCGCGATGTCGCCGGCCACCGAGCCCACGTCGACCCGGTGGGCGCCCAGTCGGTCGACGGCCTCGGCCAGCGCCGCCGGGTCGCGGCCGTTCAGGGTGACGTGGACACCTTCGCGGGCCAGCGACTCGGCGCACGCGAAGCCGAGCCCCCGGCTGGAGGCGCAGACGATCGCATGGCGGTCGGCGATGCCGAGGTCCACCGCTCAGGCCCCGCGGGCGGCGAGGCGATCGGCGAGCGCGGCCCGCCACTCGTCGAACGGCTGGAACTCGGGGAGCCCCTCGATCTCGCCGCGGGTGGCCGCCTCGATCTCGGCGTCGGAGCCCGCCAGGTCGAGGGCGCCGGCGTAGGGCTGGGCCACGTGGAAGGGCGAGTCGACGAAACACTCGAGTCCGTTGCCCTCGGGGTCGGTGAAGTAGAGCGACCACGCGTTGCCGTGCGAGACGGGGATCACCGAGTCGACCGCGGCGGCGACCAGGCGTTCGCCGATGGCTCGGAGGTCGTCGAGGGTCTCGGTCCGGAACGCCAGGTGGTCGGCCATCATGAACGCCCGGGGCGGTGGCTCAGGTGTCTCCACCAGCACGATCTGGTGGTGGGCGGTGGGGTCCTGCGAGAGGAAGGCCATCTCGCCCATGCCGGGGACGGGCTCCCCGCGGTTCGTGACCGTGAAGCCGAGGACGTCGGCGTAGAAGCCCACCATGGCGTCGAGGTCGCGCACGGCGAGGGTGACGTGGCCGAGGCGGAGCTGCGGGTTGGGGGCCGTCATGAATGACAGAGTCTCCAATATTGGACAGGTTGTCAATACTGAGTAGTATCAGGGCATGCCCACGGCGACGGAGCCGGCGCTCACGCGCGGCCACAAGAAGAAGGCCCGCACCCGCCAGCAGCTGCTCGACGCGGCACTGGACGTACTCGTCGAACAGGGCGAGTCCTTCAACGTCGTCGACGTCGCCGCCCGGGCCGGCGTGTCCCACGGCACCTTCTACAACTACTTCACCGACCGCGAGGACCTCGTCGCCGCGCTCGTCCCCGTGCTGGTCGAGGCCTTCGCAACCCGGGCCGCCGCCGAGGTCGAGGAGGCCGATCCCGCGGTGCGGTTCGCGGTCATCACGGCGCGGGCGCTGGCGGTGGCGGCAGAGGCGCCGGACCTGGTGCGGGTGGCGCTGCGCCTCGAAGCGGTGCAGCGGGCACTGCTGGTCGACGGACCGCTCGCGCACCTGAGCGGCGACCTCGCCGCGGGCCACGCCGCCGGCCGCTTCGACGGCCCGCCCGACGCCGCCACGCTCGACGTCGTCCTCGGGTCGCTCCTGCTGGCCGCTCGTCGCATCGTCGACGGCGAAGCCGGCCTCGACCACCGCCGCACGGTGATCCGAAGGCTGCTCGCCGCCCTCGGCGTCGACCCGGTCGAGGCCGAGGGCCTCGCCGACCGGGCGGTGGCACGCTCGATCCTGTAGCCGCCTTCGTCGGTCCACCCGGTTCGGGTGACCGCACCGGTGCGGTCGGCCGCTATACCTCCTGTGACCGCGTGGTTCACCGGCCGCGTCCGAGCGGCCGATGACAGAGGAGACCCAGATGACCGTGCCCGTGAACGCCGACAACTTCGTCGCCGCAGAGACCGCCCGGATGCTGGACCAGTTCGTCGCCGGCAGCGGCGGCGTGAACCGCTGGCTGCACTTCCGGGCGCCGACGCCGGTCGAGAACCAGCCGGTGATCCGGATGAACCGGGACACCCTCTACAGCATCGCCGTGGTCGATCTGGCCGATGGGGCGACGGTCACCCTGCCCGAGGCCGGTGACCGCTACCTGTCCGCGATGGTCGTCAACGAGGACCACTACATCAACGACGTGCTGCACGGCGCCGGCCCGCACGCGCTCCGCCAGGAGGACCACGGCAGCCGCTTCGTCGCCGTGGCGGCCCGGGTGTTCCTCGATCCGGAGGACCCCGATGACGTCGCCGCGGTGAACGCCATCCAGGACCAGCTCGTCATCGAGGCGGGATCGGCCGGGCCCTACGAGCACCCCGACTACGACGCCGAGAGCCTCGACGCCACGCGTGCCGCCGTGCTGGCGCTCGGCAAGGGCGTGCACGACGCGGTCCGCACGTTCGGGCCTCCGTCCGCGGTCGACCCCGTCCGGCACCTGATCGGGACCGCCGCCGGGTGGGGTGGCCTGCCCGAGACCGAGGCGTTCTACGCCATCGACAGCGAGGCGCGCCCGGTGGGTGAGTTCACCCTCACCTTCCGGGACGTCCCGGTGGACGCGTTCTGGTCGGTGAGCATCTACAACCAGGAGGGTTACTTCGAGCCCAACCCCTACGACTCCTTCAGCGCCAACTCCGTGACGTCAACCCCCGAGGCCGACGGCTCGGTCGTCCTGCACCTCGCCCCCGAGCCCGGCGACGCCCCGAACCACCTCTACGTCATGGACGGCTGGAACTACACGGTCCGGCTCTACCGTCCCCGCCCCGAGGTCCTCGACGGCTCCTGGGCCCCGCCCACGCCCCAGCCGGCGGACTGAGGGCGCGCCGGCACCCACCGGCCTACCGGGCGGGCGCGCCGAAGACCGGGTCGGCGAGGAGGCCGACCACGTCGACCTCCCGGTCGGTGACAACGCGGATGCACGCGCGTCCGGTCGGGCGCTGGATCGGGCGGAGGTGCGGTGCGTCCAGGGAGTCGGGGGCGTCGGCGGGGCGCCGCGCAAGTCCCCGGACCTGGCTCCGACTCGGACGCCGCCGGGCCAGGCGGTCGGCGCGCACCGCTTCGTCGGCCTCGCACTCGAGGAAGACGTAGGCCGCCGTCGACCGGTCGGCCGCCGCGGTCAGGCGCTCGTGGATCTGCGGCCAGTACGACGGCGTGTCGACCACGACCCAGACCTCGGACGCGTCGAGGGCGTCCTCGACCAGCGCATAGAGCACCGAGTAGCTCCACGACGACGCTTCGTCCCAGTCGGCGCCGGCGTCGAGCAGGGCGGACTTGACGGTGTCGAGGTCGATGACCACCCCACCGGTGTGCCGTGCGATCTGGCGGGCCAGGGTCGACTTCCCCGAGCCGGCGTGACCGGCCATCTGGACGAGCGTGCGGCGCACCGCTGGGCACCCTAGAAGGAAAGTCAGCGCTGGCGGTCGATGACCGTGATGGCCTGCTCCGGGCAGGCGCTCGCCCCGAGCCGGGCCTGCGTGGCGAGCTCGGCGGGAACGTCGAGCAGGTGCAGGTCGACGTGGCCGTCGGCGTCGAGCGGGTAGACGTCACCGCCGAATCGGTGGCAGTTGCCCCAGCCCTCGCAGAGCGCCGGGTGCACACGAACACGGACACCCACTTCGCCCTCGACGTCTAGTTCCACACTTTCAGACTATACAATTGTCCCATGCCGACTCACCGCCGACCGGGGCCCGAGAGCGACCACCCGCCCGCTCATCCCATGGGTCGGGCGATCCTCCTGATGATCGGCGTGGTCGTGCTCATCCTGCTGCTCGCCGCGGCGCCGCTGATCACCTGAGCGATCGACCCGACCGCAGGGGGCCACGCGTCCACACTCGGCGAACACATCCTCGGTTCGCGCCGGGTAGGCACGGGGATCCCGAGCCGAGGAGAACGTCACCATGGAGCCCGTCGCCGTGATCTTCGTGATCGCCATCGCCATCGTGGGGGCCCTCGCCCTCAAGGAGTTCCGGCGGCGCTCGTGAGGTCGGACGCTTAGCCTGCGCATGATGGCCAAGGACGCCGGCGGCGAGTCGAGGGCGGAGGTGCCGCTCACCAACCTCGACCAACCGCTGTTCGACGACGCCGGGGTGACCAAGCGCGAGCTGGTCGACTACCTCGACGGGGTCCGCGACCGCCTGCTGCCCGAGCTCGCCGACCGACCGCTGTCGGTCATCCGGGTGCACCGGGGGCAGGAGGCGTTCATGCAGAAGAACGTCCCCCGGGGCACGCCCGATTGGGTGGAGACGATCGAGCTCTGGGCGGAGACGTCCAAGCGCAAGGTCGCCTACGCGCTGTGCAACGACCGGCGCACCCTCGTGTGGTTCGCCAACCAGCGGGCCATCGAGTTCCACCCGTCGCTCGCCCGTCTCCCCGACCTCGACCGGCCGACCCACCTGGTCATCGACCTCGACCCGCCCGAGGGTGACGGGTTCGGGGCGGCCGTCGAGGTCGCCCACGCCGTGCACGAGGTGCTCGACGGCGCCGGTCTCGAGGGTGCGGTCAAGACCAGCGGCGCCAAGGGGCTGCACGTGTTCGTGCCCATCACCGCGGAGGTCGACGGCGCGCAGGCGGCGGCAGCCACCCGTGCGCTCGCGGCGCGTGTCGAGCGGCTCGTGCCACAGGTCGCCACCACGGCCTTCGTGAAGGACGAGCGGGAGGGCAAGGTGTTCGTGGACTCCACCCGCACTGCCGGCGCCACCGTCGTGGCGGCCTACAGCCCGCGCCTGCGGTCCGGCGTCCCCGTCTCGTTCCCGGTCTCCTGGGCCGATCTCGACGACGTCACGCCGGGCGACTTCACCCTGCGCATCGCGCTCGAGCGCCTCGGCGACCAGGACCCGTGGTGCGAGGCCATGCCCGCGCCGCAGGCGCTCACCGCCGATCTCGTCGCCGAGGGAAGCGAGATCCCCGTCGCCCGGGTGCAGGCCATGCACGAGGGAAAGCGGCGCGCCCGATCGACGAAGCGCTGAGCGGCGGATGTTCGGCTCCCGGATGGGTAGGAGGAGGGTTCCCCCACGAAGGAGCACGAGATGCAGAACAAGGACGAGATGAAGGGTCGCGCCAAGGAGGCCGCCGGTGACCTCACCGGTGACGACCACCTCAAGCGCGAGGGCAAGACGGACAAGGCCTCCGGCAAGGTCAAGGACGCCGTGGACACCGCCACCGACAAGGTGAAGGACGTCCTCCACAAGAACTGACCAACCTGCGGTCCCGTCGTCAGGGTCGACGATCCTGGCGGCGGGCCCGTGCTTCAGGCTTCGCGGGTGCGGACGCGCAGGATGGTCACGGTGCCGGCGACGCCGAGCAGGGCAAGGCCGAGTGCCACGACGGCCCGGCCGGTGGCCAGGCCGCTGAGCACGATGGCCGCCCACATCATGGTGATGGCGATCACCTTGGCGCGCCGGGGCATGCCCAGGCCGGCCCGGTAGTCCCGGATCAGGGGGCCGACGCCGCGCAGGTCGAGCACCCAGGCCTCGAGCCTCGGGGACGACTTGGAGAAGGCGGCGGCCGCGGCGAGGAAGAAGATGGTCGACGGCAGCCCGGGCAACACGATCCCGACGCCGCCGAGTCCGACGCACAGCAGCCCGACGGGGATCCAGACGAGGCGGCGGCGGAGCGTCGGGGTGCCCGCGACCTCCGCCGCAGCGGTGATCGTGTCCGATGGTGGCTCGGGGACCATGGCGTGGCTGTTCTCTCGCCGTCGATGTGCAACGGCCAGCCTAGTGATGGCTGTTCGCGCCTCCGTCGCGGCGGCGCCGGGTCAGGTGGTCGGACGGGCGCGCTCGAGGGCGTCGAGGACGAGCTCGAGGCCGGGTTCGAACTCGTCGCCGAAGTCGTAGCCCGGCACCATCACGTGCTGGGTGGCCATCTCGATCATGCACGGGAACTCGTCGGGCGGCAGGTGGTCGACGAGCTCCTCGGCCATCTTCGCGACGTCGTCGCCGGTAGCGAAGGGCAGGTTCCGCTCCTGGAGGGCGAACCCGTAGAGGAAGCTGTCGATCAGGGCGAAGGCGTGGGCGGCGCCGGCCACGGAGAAGCCGGCGCCCCGCAGGCTCGCGAGGACGGCCTCGTGATGGCGGAGGGTGGCGAGTCCGGGCGAGGAGCGGGAGTCCATGAGGCCGACCGCCCAGGGGTGGCGGCGCAGCGCCGCCCGTGCGGCGTGGCAGCGACCGCGCACCACGGCCCGCCAGTCGGTGGTGTCGGTGGGGACGGTGAACTCGGCGGTCACGGCGTCGACCATGCCGTCGAGCAGGTCGTCCTTGTTGGCCACGTGGTGGTAGAGCGACATGGCCTCGACGCCGAGGCGGCCGGCCACCTTGCGCATGCTGACCGCGGCGATCCCGTCCTCGTCGGCGAGGGCCACCGCGGCGGCGACGACCTGGTCGCGGTTGAGCGGACTGCGGCGATCGACCGGCGACATCGCGACCTCCTCGTCGGATCGGGACCTTCGGATCAGGACCTTCGGGACTTGACCACCTTACGATGTACGTCTACCTTACAGTGTATGGAGAACGTGACCACGGAGGCGCCGACCCCGATTCCGGCGCCGACCCCGACCCGCATGCGCGGCCTGCGCCAGAGCGGCTACGGACGCCCCGACACCCCCGGCCTGCTCGAGGTGGCCGACGACCTTCCCCGCCCCGATCCCGGCCCCGGTGAGGTGCTCGTCCGGGTCGAAGCGGCCGGCCTCGACCGGGGCACCTGGCACCTGGTCCGCGGGTTGCCCTACCTCTACCGCCTCGTGGAGGGGCGGCGCCGACCCCGCCGCCAGGTGCCTGGCCTGGACTACGCCGGCGTCATCGAGGCCGTCGGCGCGGAGGTGGACGATCTCGCCGTCGGCGACGCGGTGTTCGGCACCGCACGAGGTGCCCTGGCCGAGTACGTGGTGGCCGATCCGGCCAAGCTCGCCCGCACGCCGGCCGGGGTCACGTTCGTGCAGGCGGCGTCAGTCCCCGTGTCCGCGGAGACCGCGCTGCACGCTCTCCGGGACCAGGGCCGGGTGCAGGCGGTCCAGGCCGTGCTGATCCTCGGCGCCTCGGGAGGCGTCGGCACCTACGCGGTGCAGCTCGCCAAGGCCTTCGGCGCCCGGGTGACCGGCGTGTGCAGCGGCGCGAAGGTCGACCTCGTCCGCTCGCTGGGCGCCGACGAGGTGCTCGACTACGCCGTCACCGACCCGACCGATGGATCCGTGCGCTACGACCTGATCCTCGACATCGGCGGCAACCGCCGTCTCCGCGACCTGCGGCGGGCACTGACTTCCACGGGCACACTCGTGATCGTCGGTGGCGAAGGCGGTGGAGACTGGTTCGGCGGCATCGACCGGCAGGTGCGGGCGGTGCTCTGGTCGCCGTTCCTGCGCCAGCGGATGTGCATGTTCGTGGCGCCCGAGCGCCGGCAGGACCTGGAGCTCCTCGCCGGGCACCTCGCGTCCGGCCGGGTCGTCCCGTCCATCGAGCGGGTCGTGGCGCTGGAGCAGGTGGCCGCCGAGCTCCAGCGCATGGAGGACGGCGCCGTCCGCGGCAAGGTCGTGGTCGCCATCGGCGAGCAGGCGGAACAGGAGAAGGGAGCGATGACGTGATCGGAACCGTGCTGTTGATCCTCGGGGTGCTCCTTGCTGCGCTTCTCGCGCTGGCCGTCGTCTGGTTCGTCGGGATGCGCACGAAGTGGCCCCCGGTGCGGGACTTCCAGCGCCGGGTGAACCGCCGTGTGTTCAACCCGCGCCAGATGCGCACCGCGGGGACGGCGGGCGCCTACGCCGGCATCGTCCGCCACGTGGGCCGGCGCAGTGGCAGGGCCTACGAGACGCCCGTGGTGCCGCTGCCGACGGAGGACGGGTTCGTGATCCTCCTGCCCTACGGCGACCGCCCGGACTGGGTGCGCAACGTGCTCGCCGCCGGCGGGGCGACCATCGTCCACGAGGGCGAGACGTACACGGTCACCGCGCCCGAGTTGCTCGACACCGCCGACTCGGGCCACGAGTTCTCGCCGTCCGAGCAGCGCGAGATCCGTCTGTTCGGCAACACCCGCTGCCTCCGGGTGCGGCGGGTGCCGTCGGCGTCCTCGGCCTCCTGAGGGTCGGCCCCCGAGCGGGCGGACCGGGCGGTCGATACCGTTCGTGCGATGGACCTCCTGCTGGTCGTCGGCCACGTCGAGGTACCGGCCGGCCTGGCGCTGCGGGCGCGGCGCACCGAGCACCTGCGGCCCGGCGACGACCTGACGAGCGTCTTCGCCGACCTGCGCGGGCACATCCCGCGACGTGTGGGGGTGGCCGGCGCGGCCGCCGACGCCGCCCCTGTGGCACGGGAGCTGCACGACCACGGCCTCCCGGTCAGCCTCCATGCGGACGGTGCCGAGCCCATCGACGGGGTGGACGTGCACCCCTTGTCCGACCCCGGCCCGGCGATGGACGTCGCCGATGACCTGCTCGCCCTGATCGGGAACACCCCGATGGTGCGGCTCGATCGGACGGCGCGCAACATCGACTGCCACCTGCTGGCGAAGCTCGAGCTCTTCAACCCGGGGTTCTCCTCGAAGGACCGGCCGGCGCTGGCCATGATCGACGCAGCAGAGGCCGACGGGCGGCTCCAGCCGGGGGGCACCATCGTCGAGCCGACGAGTGGCAACACCGGGGTGGGCCTGGCCATCGTGGCCGCTCGCCGCGGCTACTCGTGCATCTTCGTGTGCCCGGACAAGGTCGCGCCCGACAAGATCGCCCAGCTGCGGGCGTACGGCGCCGAGGTCATCGTGTGCCCCACCTCGGTCGAGCCCGAGCATCCCGACTCGTACTACTCGGTGTCGGCCCGGCTCGCCCGGGAGGTGCCCGGCGCCTGGAAGCCCGACCAGTACCACAACCCCGACAACCCCCAGGCCCAGTACGACACCACCGCACCGGAGATCTGGCGCCAGACGGCCGGGCGCATCACCCACTTCGTCTGCGGCGTCGGAACCGGCGGCACGATCTCGGGCATCGGTCGCTACCTGAAGGAGCAGGACCCGGCCATCCAGGTCATCGGGGCCGATCCGGAAGGCTCGGTCTACTCGGGTGGCAGCGGGCGGCCGTACCTGGTCGAGGGGATCGGCGAGGACTTCTGGCCCACCACCTACGACCCCTCCGTGGTCGACCAGGTGATCGCGGTCAGCGATGCCGAGAGCTTCAGCACCGCCCGACGGGTGACCCGGGAAGAGGGCCTCCTCATCGGCGGCTCCGGCGGCACGGCCATCGCCGCCGCGCTCCGCGTCGCACAGGGGCTCCCCGCCGAGGCGGTGGTCGTGGTGCACATCCCCGACTCGGGGCGGGGCTACCTGTCCAAGCTCTACGACGACGGCTGGATGGCCGACCACGGGTTCCTGCGCACGGCGGGCCCGACCGTCGGCGACCTCGTGAGCGAGCGCGACCCCGGACTGCCCTCGCTGGTGCACAGCCACCCCGACGAGACCGTGCGCACCGCCATCGAGATCCTGCGCGAGTACGGCGTGAGCCAGATGCCGGTGGTGAAGCACGAGCCGCCGGTGGTGCTCGCCGAGGTCGTGGGCTCGGTCGACGAGCGGGACCTCCTGGGCGCGGCCGTGGCCGACCCGGCGGTCCTCGACCAGCTCGTGGGGTCGATCATGGGGCCGCCGCTGCCCACCGTGGGCATCGGCGAATCCCTGGCCTCGGTCGCCGCCAGGCTCGAGTCCGCCCCTGCCGCACTGGTGCTCGACGGCGGCCATCCGGTCGCGGTCGTCAGCCGCGCCGATCTCCTGGGCGCCATCGCCAACGTGGGCGGCGCGCGCCCGTGACCCAAATCGCCCTGCGCCCGCTGACCGACCCGAGGATGCCGTGGACGACCTGACCGGGCGAGGCTTCGCCACCCGCTGCGTGCACGGCGCCGGCCCTGCCGACCCCGTGACGGGAGCCGTCGTCCCGCCGATCTCGGTGTCGTCGACGTTCGCGCAGGACGGCGTCGGTGGCCTGCGGGCCTTCGAGTACGCCCGCTCCGGCAACCCAACCCGGGCGGCGCTGGAAGCGCACCTGGCGGCGCTCGAGGGTGCCACCCACGGCTTCGCCTTCGCGTCCGGTCTCGCCGCCGAGGACGCGCTGCTGCGCACGGTCGCCCCCGGTGAACACGTGCTGATGCCCGACGACGCCTACGGCGGCACGGTGCGCCTCGCCTTCCAGGTCCATGCGCCCGCCGGCACCTGTGTCGACACCGTCGACCTCTCCGACCTGGACGCGGTCGCCGCGGCGTGGCAACCCCACACCCGCATGGTCTGGGTCGAGACGCCGACCAACCCGCTGCTCACCATCGTCGACATCGCCGCGCTCTGCGAGCTGGCCCACGACCGCGGTGCCGTGGTGGTGGTCGACAACACGTTCGCCACCCCGGCCCTGCAACAACCGCTGGCCCTGGGCGCCGACGCGGTCGTGCATTCCACCACCAAGTACCTCGGCGGCCACAGCGACGTGGTCGGGGGCTTCGTGGCGACGTCCCACGAGCGCCTTGCCGAGCGGGTGGGCTTCCTCCAGAACGCCGCCGGTGCGGTCCCCGGCCCCTTCGACTGCTACCTCGTGCACCGCGGGGCCCGCACCCTCGCGCTGCGCATGGAGCGTCACTCGTCGACCGCGGCGGCGGTCGCCGCCCTGCTCGTGGACCACCCCGCGGTGACCGAGGTCCGCTGGCCCGGCCTCCCCTCCCACCCCGGCCACGAGGTGGCCGCCCGTCAGATGTCGGGCTTCGGGGGCATGGTGTCGTTCCGCCTCGCCGGCGGCGAGCAGGCCGCCCTCGACGTCTGCGCCCGCGCCCGGGTCTTCACCCTCGCCGAGTCCCTCGGTGCGGTCGAGAGCCTCATCGAGCACCCCGGCCGCATGACCCACTCCTCGGTGGCGGGCACCACCAACGAGGTGCCCGCCGACCTCGTGCGCCTCTCGGTCGGCATCGAGGACCCCGCCGACCTGCTCGACGACCTCGCCCAGGCCTTGGAGGCGTGAGCGTCAACTCCGCGGGATGACCGGGAGCAGGAGCTGGGCGTCGTGGTCGGGGCCCCAGTGCAGGGTGCAGGAGCCGCGCTTGCTCGTCCGATAGCGGGCGGGGAACTGCCCGGTGAGCGGGTTGACGGGCCAGAGCCACCGGCCGGCGACGACGAGTCGGAGTTGGTCGCCGCGGCGGAAGAGCGTGGAGGAAGCACCCAGGGCGATGTCGACCGGCACGATCTCGCCGTCGCCGAGCGGTCGGCGCCCGGTGAACGTGGGCACCGGCTGGAAGGGGCGGGAGCGATCCGGGTCGAGCTCGCGGAGCGAGGCGGACAACCAACCCGTGGCGACGCGGTCGCGTCCGAAGCCGTACGAGCCTTCGAAGCCCACGTACTGCCCGTCCCGCCACTTCTCGACCCCGACCACCAGGTCCACGTCGTCGGTCCCGTCGACCGACACGTGGAGGCGCAGCGCCATGGGCCCGGTGAGCTCCACGTCGTCCAGCACCGTCCAGCCGAAGCGTGCCCCGCCGTTGCGGATGGCGAAGCGGAGAGAGCCGTCGGCGTCGGCTGCGGCCTCGGTGAGGCCGGCTGCGCTGAGGTGCAGGGGGGTCCACACGGTGCGCGCGAGCGGCCAGGCGGCCTCGTCGCGCACCTCGACGACCTGGTCGGCGGACTCGCGCACCTCGAGGCGGACGGTGGGCAGGCGGGGAACGTCGAGGCCGCGCAGGTGGCGGTCGAGGAACTGGCGCTGCACGGCCTTGGCCTCGTCGCTGTAGAACGTCGCCCACTTCCCGCCCCGGTGGGTGTGGAGGTGGCGCTCGCGGGACCGGATCTGCTCGAAGCCGTCGATGGATCCCCGCGAGTGGAGGTTGTTGTCGGAGAAGCTGCCGCAGATCAGCGCCGGCACCTCGATCTCCGACAGGTCCGGCGTCAGGGCTCGCCACCAGTCGTCCATGAGCGGGCGATCCAGGCAGGCGTCCATGAGCGAGTACGACTGGCGGGTGCTCTTCATCCCCTGGGCCCAGAGCTTCAGGAAGCCCACCTCGGCGAAGCCGCCAGGCCGCAGGAGGCCACGGTACGGGTCGGTGAACCCCTCCCACGGGACGATCGCCCGCAGCGACGGCGGCCGCTTGCTGGCGCCGTTCCACTGCGAGAGCGCCAGGTAGGAGACCCCGACGAGCGCGACCGCGCCGGTGCTCCACGACCGCGCCGCCGCCCACTCGACGAGATCGCTGATGTCCTCACCTTCCTGCGCCGAGAGGAGCCTCCCGATGCCTTCCGAGGTGCCGGCCCCACGGAGGTCGCAGTTCACGAGGGCATAGCCCTGCGCGGTCCACCACGCCGGATCGGGTGCCTCCCAGGTGGTCAGGTTCGAGAAGCGGATGGGGTCGGTCTGGCGCAGGACCCGGTACTGGAACGAGACGCGGTAGCCCCCGCGACGGGTGCGCACGGGCACCTTGTCCTTCCCGTAGGGGTGCGTGCACACGATCGTCGGGAACGGGCCGTCCCCCGGTGGCCGATGGACGTTGACCCGCAGGACCGTGCCGTCGCGCGTGGTGACGGGCAGATCGGGCTCGATCACCACCGATCCGGACGGCGGCTCGTCGACGGTGACGGGGACCCGAAGGATGCCCCGCAGGCGGCGACGCGCGTAACGGGCCGCACCCGGGCGACGCCACGGCGTGTCGGGCGCCGCCCGATCCGACGGTTCGGTCGGTCGGCGGGTCATCCCGTCCGTCCCGGTCGAGCGGTCTGGTCCTGCGGTGACGAGGCTCCGGTCGACCAGGGTGGGTCGGGGACATCGATCCGCGGCAGCGGCGAGGCGACCGTGCCGAACCGGGGTGCGCCCGTCGACCAGTCCCGGTGCGCCGCGGCCACCTCGTCGCGGGTTCGGGCCACGTAGTTCCACCACATGAGCACCTCTTCGGGGAAGGGAGTCCCACCCAGGACGAGGACGCGGGCGGGCTCGGTGGTGTCCACCGCGACCTCGTCCCGTCCGGTGCCGAGGTAGCCGAGTCGACCGGGTTCGAGGGCCTGGCCGTCCACGGTGACGGCTCCCTCGAGCACCACGACGGCGTGCTCGTGCTCGGGGGACACGGGGACGACGGTGCGCCCCGCATGGAGCTCGAGGTCGGCGCCGAGGTGGTCGGTGTCGCCCCGGGCCGGCGACGTGGAGCCGCCCAGTGCGCCGACGAGGAGGGTGGCGGTGGCGCCACCGAGATCGACCTGGGGGAGCTCGGCATGGTGCTCGAAGTCGGGTGGGCCCGCTCGGGTCGCCGAGGGCAGCGCCACCCAGAGCTGGACCCCGTGCACCTCGCCCTCGTGGACGCCGGTGGTTTCCTCGGAGTGGGAGATCCCCTGGCCGGCGGTCATCAGGTTGAGCTGGCCGGGGCGGATCAGCTGCTCGGAGCCGAGGCTGTCCCGGTGCAACACGGCGCCGCGTAGGAGCCACGTCACGGTCTGGAGGCCGATGTGGGGGTGGGGGCCGATGTCGAGCCCGTGGCCCGGCCCGACCGTGCCCGGGCCCATGTGGTCCACGAAGCACCACGCGCCGACCGTGCGCCGTTCGCGGCGGGGTAGGACGCGGCGGACCGCGAAGCCCCCTACCTCGGCGGCGCGCCCGTCGAGGACCTCCAGACCGGGTCCGCCCGGCTGGTCGGCCTCCGGGGTGGGGGAGGCGTCCGACGAGGTCACTGGCCCGCTCATCCCAGCGTTCTACCCGGCTGACCGAGGCGCCGCTCGACGCACACACTCACCTGGCGGTGAAGAACTGGGCGAACCAGCGCCGGTACTCGTGCACCGGGCCGTCGACCTTCGTCAGCAGCGGCCGCTCCCGGTACACCTTGTGCTCCCAGATGGGGACGTCCTGGGTGAACTGCAGGTTGGTGATCTGGTCGTTCAGCTCGGCCACCGCAGCGGTGGTGTCGTCGTCGTCGAGGCGCTTCATCGAGAAGTCGAGGTTGACCTCGGTGTGCTCGTCGTCGACAGGGGTCTGGGTGATGTAGGTGAGCATCTCGAGCGGGCCTTCGGTCACCTCGACCGCGGCGATGCCCGGGCCGCAGGCCGTCGTGCGGGCCAGCACCTCGACCCCGGTGTCGGACACCGCGGTCACCCGCAGGCGCTGCTCGACGACCATCGTCGGCCCGTCGAACGACACCTCGAAGTGCTCGCGCTCGGGGGGCGCCATGTCGTGCACCGTGGCGAAGTGGGCCCGGTCGAGGATGTTCTCGGTGAGGTCCTGCACGTGGACCCGCACGCTGTAGGTGTTGCGCCGCCACGGCGTCCAGGCGTCCTCGTCGGCCCGGTAGCCCAGCACGTCGTACGTCGGGGCGCCGCCGTCGGCGTGGTGCCACACGAAGATGCGGCCGTTGCGCTCGCAGACGGGCCACGGGCCGGCGGTGGCCCGGGGTGGGGTGCGGTCGAGGCCGGGCACCTCGACGAGTTGCCCGTCACCGCCGAAGCACCAGCCGTGGAAAGGGCAGGCGAGGCCGTCGCCGCGCACCTTCCCGCTGTGACCGAGGTGGGCGCCGAGGTGCGGGCAGTGGGCGTCGAACACCCGTGCGGCGCCGTCGCCGCCGCGGAAGACCACGAGCTCGCGTCCGAGGTACTCGACCGCCCGGACGTCGCCGACGCCCACGTCATCGGAGGCCGCGACCCCGAACCACCCGTTGGGGGCCGACGGGAAGGGATAACGGCTCATGGCGTCGGCTCCGGGGTCAGCCCCGTCGGGCCGCGGTCCCGTCGTGGAAGCGCCCGGCGAAGGCCCGCAGCGGGAGGTCGGCGCTGGTGAGCAGCCCCGGAGGGGCCTCGCACACCGAGCGCATGGCGTTCAGCGCCGGCATGCCCGTGATGGTCATGCCCAGCGAGGCGAAGTAGTCCGAGTCCATCAGGGTGTGCGGGGTGCCCGAGGCGGGCAGGATCATGTGGCGGTTGATGATCATCGGGTCGCCCTCGATGGTCGTGATGTAACAGCCCCGGATGTCCCAGTGCGGCTCGGTCTTGGGGGTCATCTGCCACTCGAGGTGCACCTCGATCTTCGGCTCGCCGGCGACGATGCCCTTGAACTTGGCCAGGCTGCCGCCCACCGAGCCCTTCGGCAGGGTCCACCAGCCGAGGTCGACGTCCTCGGTGCAGGCGCCGAGCTCGCACTCGAAGGTGATCTCCTCGATCTCGACGTCGAGGCAGTCGGCCATGAGGTGGATCGAGTCGCCGAAGACGGTGCAGCCCTTCTCGAGCAACCCCGGCACCTCGGGGTCGTCGACGGGACGGCCGTAGCCCACGTTCTTCCACGTGTCGACCGAGTGGTGGCACGAGACGTCGACGGTCTCGAGCACGGTGAGGTGGTCGACCCGACCCATGCCCGCGGTGGCGACGACGCTGAGGATCTGGGCGAGGCCGGGGTTCATGCCGGTGCCGTAGAAGCTGGCGCCGCCACGTTTGGCGGCCTCGTCGATCAGCTCGCTCGGCCGGCGGCCAGAGGGGTGCGGATGGTTGGCGTTGCGGTGGTGGCCGGTGATCCAGTCCGAGGTGGTGACCACGTTGATGCCGTGGTCGAGCAGGGTGCAGAACAGGTCGATGTCGGGCCAGACGCCGTTGAAGTCCACGACGTCGGGCGCCAAGGCGAGGACGTCGTCGATCGAGTCGGTGGCGATCACGCCGATCGGGTCGATCCCGGCGATCTCGCCGGCGTCGCGCCCCACCTTGGCGGGGGACCAGCAGTAGAGGCCCACCAGCTCGAGGTCCGGGTGGTCGACGAGGCGGCGCACCATCTCGGTGCCGACGTTGCCCGTGGCCATCTGGACGACGCGCAGCGGCGCTCTCGACATCCCGGTCCCCCCTGAACTGGACAAGTGTCCAGAAGCTAGCACGGCATCGTCCGGGCGAGCCGGGCGAGCCGGGCGGCCCGGGTGTCGGCGGGCGTCAGCTCGGGTAGCAGGCGCACCCGCCACCGCACCCGCCGGCGGGCGGGCCGGCACTGGGCGCAGGGCCGGAGGCGGTGGCCGAACCCACGGAGGCGAACACGCTCAGCAGGCGGGTGGTGTCGTCGTGGCCCGATGGACACGTGGCGGCGGCGTCGGAGTCGGCCATCGAACGCCGGAGCTCGAAGGTCTCGCCGCAGGCGCGGCACCGGTACTCGTAGGTCGGCATGGCCACGATCCTACTGACGACGGCTGGGGCCGAGCTCCCGCTGGCGGGTTCGGAGCGCTCGCCCCGGCGGTGCCAGACTCGCCCGACGCACACGAGACGGAGGACGCACCTGATGGGGGATCGCTTCGAGGGCAAGGTGGCACTGATCACCGGGGCAGGAGCGGGGATCGGCCGGGCGGTGACGCTGCGCCTGCTCGACGAGGGCGCGTCCGTCCTCGCCGTGGACGTGGATGCCGCCGGGCTGGAGGACACGGCCGGCTTCGGGGCCCTCGCCGAGGGCAACGGTGAGCTGGCCACCGCCATCGCCGACCTGAGTGACCCCGACGCCTGCGTCACCGCCGTGCACACCGCCGTCGGTCGATTCGGCCGTCTCGATGTGCTCGGCAACGTGGCCGGGATCCTCGTGGCGGCACACGCCACGGACGTGACCCGCGAGCAGTACCGCAAGCTCATGGCCATCAACCTCGACGCCCCCTTCTTCCTCTCGCAGGCCGCCATCCCTCACCTGCTCCAGGCCGAGGGCAACATCGTCAACATCGCCTCGAACGCCGGCCTCCAGGGCGTGCCCTACGTGGTGGCGTACTGCATGAGCAAGGGCGGTGTCGTCCAGCTCACGCGGGCCCTCGCCACGGAGTACCTCAAGACCCCACTGCGGGTGAACGCCATCGCGCCGGCCGGAACGCGCACCAACATCGCCGCCACCGCGGCGTTCCCCGACGACCTCGATGCCGAGCTGGCGGGCCGCATGGTGGGGCACCGGGGCATGACCGAGCCCGACGAGGTGGCGGCGCTGTTCGCCTTCCTCGCGTCGGACGAGGCCCGGTCGGTGACGGGCGCGGTCTACACCATCGACAACGGCCTGACCGCGAGCTGAGCGCTCGACCCGGCAGGCCGCCCGCAGGACAGGAGCGCAGATGAGGATCGTCGTCGTCGGGACCGGGGCCATGGGCTCGGTGTACGCCGGGCTGCTGGGCGCGGCCGGTCACGAGGTGTGGGCCGTCGACCGGTGGGCCGAGCACGTCGACGCCATCGCCAGCGCGGGCCTGCGGGTCTCCGGGGCCAGCGGCGACCGGGTGGTCGAGGGCATCTCCGCGGGGCGTCGGCCCGAGGATGCCGGCCCCGCCGACCTGTGGCTGATCGCCACCAAGGCCGCGGACGTCGAGGCGGTGGCCGCCGAGGTCGCTCCTCTGCTGCGCCCCGACGACATGGTCATGGCCTTCCAGAACGGACTCGGTGCCGGCGAGCGGGTCGCCCGCCACGTGCCCGAGCGCCACATCCTGATCGGGATCGCCGAGGGCTTCGGCTCGTCGATCCCCGAGCCCGGCCATGTGCACCACGAGGGCATGCGCCTCATCCGTATCGGCGAGCTGCGCGGCGGCCTGACCGACCGGCTGCTGGCCCTCGAAACGGCGTGGCGCGACGCCGGGTTCAACGTGAAGGCCTTCCCCGACCTCCCCCTCATGATCTGGGAGAAGTTCCTCTGCAACGTGACCCTCAGCGCACCGACCGCGGCCTTCGACCTGACCGTCGGTGAGCTGATGGCCGACGAGGAGGCCTGGGCCGTCGCGCTCGGGTGCATGCTCGAGGCCCATCGAGCGGGCGTGGCTCTCGGCGTCGCCTTCCCCTTCGACGACCCCGTCCGCTACGTCACCGACTTCGCCGCCACGATCCCCGACGCCAGCCCCTCGATGCGCCTCGACCACCTGGCCCGCCGGCCCTCCGAGGTCGACGTCATCAACGGCGCGGTGGTCGACCTCAGCCGCGAGCTCGGGTTGGAGGCACCGTTCAACCAGACGCTGTGCGCCATCCTGCGCCGGCGGGAGGCGGCGTTCGGCTGAGGTCGGGCGCGGCGCCGGGCACGATGAGTTCGGCTGCCCGTGTCCGTCCCCCATCCATGGCCACCCGAGCGCCGACCCGTCCGCGCTCCCTACCCTGGGACGCGATGACCGCTTCCGACACCGAGGTCGTGCTCGACCTCGAGCCCTTCCGGCGCGAGCTGACGGGCTACTGCTACCGCATGCTGGGCGCCGGGTCCGAGGCGGAGGACGCCGTCCAGGAGACGATGGTGCGTGCCTGGCGCAACGCCGCCCGCTTCGAGGGCCGGTCCAGCCTGCGCACGTGGCTCTACCGCATCGCCACCAACGTCTGCATCGACATGGGCCGTCAGGTGCAGCGCCGGGCCCGTCCCATGGAGATGGGCCCTTCCTCGCCGCCCGACGAGCGCCTGCTGGGCGCTCCACAGCCCGAGCTGCCGTGGGTCACGCCGATCGGAGACGGTCGCATCGCCCCGGAGACCTCCGACCCGGCCGAGGTGGCCCACCACCGCGAGACCATCCGCCTCGCCTTCGTGACCGCTCTCCAGCACCTGCCCCCCAAGCAACGGGCGGCGCTGATCCTCTGCGAGGTGCTGCGCTGGCCGGCGGCCGAGGCGGCCGAGCTGCTCGATACGACGGTCGCCTCGGTCAACAGCGCCCTCCAGCGGGCCCGCGCCACCATGGCCGAGCTGCCCGAGCGGCCTCACCCCACCGATCTGGGTGAGGCCGACGCCGCCCTGCTCGAGCGCTACGTGGACGCCTTCGAGCGCTACGACATCGAGACGCTGGTCACCCTGCTCCACGACGACGCCATCCAGTCCATGCCCCCTTTCGCCTTGTGGCTCCAGGGCGCGGAGGACATCGGTGCCTGGATGGTCGAGCCGGGGCCCAGCGGGTGCCGCGGCTCGCGCCTGGTGGCGACCACCGCCAACGGGTGCCCAGCGTTCGGCCAGTACCGCCCCGACCCCGCCGGCGGGTGGGCCCCTTGGGCCATCCAGGTGCTCGAGATCTCAGACGGCCGGATCGCCGAGATGAGCTTCTTCCTCGACCTGCTCGACCCCGGTGAGGTCTTCCCCCGCTTCGGGCTCCCCGCCCACCTCGACGGGTAGGCCGGCCAGCTCGAGCAGCTCCCACAGGGCGGGGACCGCGTCGACCACGACGAGGTGCTCCCCCGTTCGCCGTGCCGCCAGCAGGAGGCGGGCCACGGCGTCGAGGGTGTCGAGGTCGGGCTCGCCGAAGCCGTGCAGGACCCGATCGGCCACGACCGACCCGTCGGAGCGCTCCACCCGCACGCGGCACAGAGGCCGTGGCTCTCCCATGGGAGAGGTGACGGAGGTCGACGGCGCGACTCATCGGCTGCTGCTCCGCTCGAGCCCTGCGCTCGTCGCCCGCCCTACGGTGGGCCGGTGGCCGAGCGTGACCTCTACCTGCACGAGGTGATCGACATCGTCGGGCAGGGCCAGTACGACTACATGGCCCACGCCGCCCGCGAGCCCACCAATGCGATGCCCGACATGCTCTCGCTCCAGGGCACGTTCTTCGTCTGTGCGATGGGCGGCGGGCGCTGGCCCCAGGTGGTGAACGTGTGGGACGTCGGCCCCGCCGGCTGGGAGGGGTGGGCGGCCAACGTCGACCGGCTGAACCTGAAGCGCCGCGACGCCTTCTACGGCGACTGGTGGGACGAGGCGGCGCAATGGCGCACCGGCGGATTCGACCGGTTGTGCGGCGGCGTGCCCGGATCGCCGTCCACGGCGTCGATCGCGGCGGCGGGCGTGCGGGGGACCCTGTTCGTCCAGCAACTGCTGACGGTGCGTCCGGGGACCGCACTCGACTACCTCGACGCCGTCGTGCGCGAGCAGGTGCCGGTGTGGCGCGAGCACGGGCACGAGCCGACCGGGATCTACGAGGTGCTGGGCAACCAGCACGAGGTGGTGGTGCTGTGGGCGACGTCCATCGCTGCGCAGACCGCGCTGCGGCGGGCCCGGGACGCCGCCCGTGGGCTGTGCGACGGCGACGGCGACGAGCGCCTGGTGGCGTGGGAACGAACCGTCGCCGGGTTCGTCACCGGCGGCGACACCCACCTCATGACGCCGATGCCGGGGACCGTGTATGGCCCCGACGACTGGGACGCCGCCGACCTCGCCGACTGGCTGGAGTGAGCCGGGCGGCGACCTGGCCGTCCCAGCGCAAGCTGCCGACGCTGGGTCAGCGTGGGAGAATCCTTGGCGTGACCGTGCTCGATGAGGTCGTCGCCCAGCGGGACGCCCTTGACGCCCTGTGCAGACGCTTCGGCGTGACGCGCCTCGACCTGTTCGGCTCTGCAGTCACCGGTGGGTTCGACCCTGACCACAGCGACCTGGACCTACTCGTCGAGTTCGAACCGCCGACGGGCCTGAGCCGGTTGGACGCCTATTTCGGCTTCAAGGAGTCGCTCGAGAAGTTGCTCGGTCTCCCCATCGATCTCGTCGACCCATCGGCCCTGCGCAACCCGTTCTTCGCCGCCTCCGTCGAGCCCACTCGCCAGGTGTTGTATGCCGCGTGATCCTCGGGGCGTTCCTCTGGGATGCCCGCCAGGCCGCGGGCCTCATCGTCGAGTTCCTGGCCGGCCGCTCGTGGGACGACTACGAGAACGATGCCTTGGTGCGCTCTGCGGTCGAGCGCCAGTTCGAGATCGTGGGCGAGGCGCTCAACCAGTTCGGGCAGACCGCCCCGGATCTGGTTGAACGCATCCCGGATCTGCCTCGGATCGTCGCGTTCCGCAACGTGCTGATCCACGAGTACACGAAGATCGATGATCGGATCGTCTGGGAGGTGGCCGCCGAGCGAGTGCCGGCGCTCATCGCGCTGTTCGACGAGCTCATCGACGAGATCGGTTGAGTGGCGCTCAGCTCGGGGGCACCGGGGCGCCGCCGACGAGCAGGGGCATCTGTCGGGCGACGTCGTCCTGCGGGACGGGGTCGCCTCGGCCGCCGGCGCCGTTACCGAGGTAGCCGACGGCGTCGGCGTGGCAGTACTGGACGATGTAGGCCTTGCGCACGGCGTCGGTCGTGTTGACCCGGGTGGCGTGCGGGCTGAGCGAGGAGAAGACGACGACGTCGCCGGCCTGCGTGGGTACGTCGATCGCCTGGTCGTGGTCGCCCCAGCACTCGAAGCCGATGGGCGTCTCGGCGTGGGTCAGCGTCCCGTCCCGATGGGCCCCCGCCATGATCGAGACGCAGCCGTTGTCCGGCGTGGCGTCGGTGAGCGAGACCCAGAAGGTCAGGTACGCCTGCGGCTCGATGAACGTGTAGCCGTTGTCCTGGTGCCACAGCACCGGCTCGGCACCGTGGGGCACCTTGTAGACCGCCTGCTCCCAGTAGAGGCGGACGTCGTCGCCCATCAGATCGCGGCACACGCCGGCGAAGACGGGGTGGCGGCAGAACGCCTTGGCCGCCTCGGACCGCAGCACGACGTGCGGCGCGACCACCTGCGTGTCGAGCCCCGCCACCGAGAGCCGCCCGCCCTCCACCTGCTCGAGCAGCCCGGCGACGAGCTCGACCGCCTCGTCGCACGCCGCCTCCACGGGTGCCAGCTCCTCAGGGGCGAAGGCGCCCCGCAGCACGAGGAACCCGTCCCGGTCGTACTGGTCCCGCTGCTCAGCGGTGATGGTCGCCGGCGCCCGCTCTGGCAGCTCCCACTCGAAGCCCGTGTTCCACGGGTGGCGCTCACGTGCCCGGCTCACCGGCACCACGCTAGTGAGGCGGCGGCGGGCCGGCGGGTGGGCGGCGTCCCGCGGCGACCGTCGGGTTCTGAGTGTCCACCCGGCAAGTGGGACGGCCGACACGGTCGACGCCCCCTCTTTCTTGTCACAGGGGGTCCGTAGAATGAACGTATGTTCGATCCGGTCGCCGAGCTGCGGGTGGGCATCAAGGGGCTCGCCGCCGAGGAGCGCGCCGGGTGGTCGTCGTTGGCCCGGTCGGATCGGGTGCTCGACGTGTTGGGCGCCACCGAGCGCCTTGAAGCGGAGCGGGTGCGGGCGGTGGCCGAGTGGGACGCCGCGGGGGCGTGGGCCGACGACGGCGCCACCGGGCCGGTCCCGTGGCTCACCCACCGCTTTCAGATGACCCGCCCCGAAGCCCAACTGCTCGTCAAGACCGCCGGCCTCTACGCCCGCCACCCCGAGGTGGCCGCCGCGTTGGACGGCGACGAGATCCCGGTCCTGCGGGTACGGCTGTTGGCCCAGGCCGAACACAAGCACGAGACGGCGTTCGCGGCGTGTGTCGACGCGATGGTCGAAGCCGCCCGGCGCATCGTCACGCTCGAGGAGTTCGTCGGGTTCCTCGACGACTGGATCGACGCCGTCGACGAACAAGAACCCCCCGACCTCTCGAAGCGTTCGGTGCGCCGCCGGCGGTCCGGGCGGATGGCCTCCACCGAGATCTGGGGAACCAACGAAGACGCCGAGCTCCTCCAGACCGCCCTGGACCTCCACGACAGCCCCGACCCCGCCGACAGCCCCGAAGGGCCCCGCACCAAAGCACAACGCGACTACGAC
>JAEUJM010000041.1 GCA_016794585.1 Acidimicrobiales bacterium | reverse complement strand
TCAAGCGGTGCGGTCACGGCTTCCGCTCGTTCGAGAACTACCGGCTCCGAGTCCTGCTCCACGCCGGCGGGATCACCTGGCCCACCCGCCCACGCCCACCCCGGATCCGAACCCGCTCTCCCCACTCAGTCGCGTAGAGCCTGATTGCGGTTCTGGTGATCGCCGCTATCGAGATCGCGCTCTACATGTTGAGCCTGACATGGGTACGCGTCGCCGATGGGTTCGTGTCTGTGTCGAATCAGGGCCGCAGATATCGATTGAGCGTCGACGAGGTGAGCTCGGTCACCTTCCACCGAGCGTGGCTTCAGCAGTGCGCACACCTGGAATTAAGGGACGCGCCCTCCGTCCCTGTAGGCGCCATCTACGAGATTCTGAATGTCATCACTGGACACGACTGGATCGACGGCAGGGCCGAGGCAGACGGCTGCGGGCCGCCATCGAGGCAGAGTGTCGCGCCTGAACATCCCGATCTATCCGCAGCTGCGTCGTGAGCAGCGCAACACCGCCGCCGCGGCCGCCTCAGTTGACCTGGCGGTCCCTGCCTTCCCAGTAGGGGGCGCGGAGCTTGAACTTCTGGAGCTTGCCGGTCGCCGTGCGGGCGAGCTCGTCGCGGAACTCGATGCTCGTCGGGCACTTGTAGTGGGCCAGGCGCTCGCGGCAGTGGTCGATGAGCTCCTGCTCGGTGACGTCGTCGGTGACGACCACGAGGGCCTTGACGGTCTCGCCCCACTTCTCGTCGGGGACGCCGATGACGCAGACCTCGCTCACCGCGGGGTGGGAGAACAGGGCGTCCTCGACCTCGATGGACGAGACGTTCTCGCCGCCGGAGATGATCACGTCCTTCTTGCGGTCGGAGATGGTGAGGTAGCTGTCCTCGATGGTGCCGCCGTCGCCGGTGTGGAACCAGCCGTCGACGATGGCGTCGGCGGTGGCCTCGGGCTGCTCCCAGTAGCCCTCCAGCACCATGTTTCCGCGGGCGAGCACCTCGCCCTGGCCATCGACCTGCAGCTGCACACCCACGACGGGGGCGCCGGCCCGGCTCAGCAGCTGGGCCCGTTCGCTCGAGGACAGGTCGTCCCACTCGGCGCGGCCGCGGTTCATGGTCAGGACGGGGGCGGTCTCGGTGAGGCCGTAGATCTGGATGAACTCCCAGCCCAGCTCGGTCTCGACTCGCTCGATGGTGCGCGTCGGCGGCGGCGCGCCGGCCACCACGATGCGGGTGGTGCCGGCGCCGGGGATCGGCCCGTCCCAGTCGCCGGCGGCATCGAGCACGGCAGCCACGACCGCCGGCGCCGCGCAGAGCAGGGTGACCCCCTGGGCCTCGACGCGACGCAGGATCTCGGCGCCGTCGATCTTGCGCAGCACGACCTGGCGCACGCCCATGCCCGACACCGCGTAGGGCATGCCCCAACCGTTGCAGTGGAACATCGGCAGTGTGTGCAGGTACACGTCACGGTCGTTCACGCCGGCGTGCCAGCCGAAGCCCATGGCGTTGATCCAGAGGTTTCGGTGGGTCATCTGCACGCCCTTGGGGCGAGCCGTGGTGCCGCTCGTGTAGTTGATGGTGGCGGTGGCGTCCTCGTCGGGCTCCCACGGCTCGGGCTCGGCCTCGAGGTCCATGCCGAAGAGCTCGGCGTCGGTGTCCGCCCCGATGACCATCCGCCGCGGCGCGGTCACGGACGACAGCGCCTCGTCCAGCTCAGGGTCGACCAGCAGCAGCGACGCCCCGCAGTGCTCGACGATGTAGGAGATCTCCGCCGGGCTGAGGCGGAAGTTGATGGGCACGAACACCCGGCCCCAGCCGCTCACCCCGAAGAACGAGACCAGCATGCGGGCGGCGTTCTGGGAGACCATCGCCACCCGTTCGCCCCGGCCGATGCCCATGGCGTCGAGCGCCGCGGCCTGGCCCCGGGCCAGCTCCGCGATGCGGGCGTAGGTCAGCTCGCCCAGCGACGCCGCCGGCTGGTCGGGCTCATCGACCACCCCGATGCGCTCGCCGTAGACGTTGGCGGCGCGGTCGAGGTAGTCGCGGACGGTGAGGTCGACCTTCATGGCAGGTCCTCCTGGGATGCCGGGTGCAGCGAGCGGTGGATCATCGGGCGGTGAAGCCGCCGTCGACGGCGAGGACCTGGCCGGTCACGTAGGTGCTGGCGTCGCCGGCGAGGAAGAGCAGGGCGCCGTCGAGCTCGTGCATCGCCCCGGGGCGACGCATCGGGGTGTTGCGCTCGATCCAGCGCCGGCCGCTCTCCACCTCGAGCATGGCCTCGGTCAGCTCGGAGGCGAAGTAGCCCGGGGCGATGGCGTTCACCCGCACGCCGGTGGTCGCCCACTGGCAGGCCAGCTCCCGGGTGAGGCCGACGACGGCGGCTTTGGCGGCGACGTAGCCCGCCTGATTGTTCGGCGCCGCGGCGACGAGGCCGTGCACTGACGAGATGTTGACGATGCTCCCCGCGCCGGCCGAGATCATGCGGGCGGCGACCAGCTGGGTGAGCACGAACAGGGCGTTGAGATCGACGTCGACGACGCGGCGGAACTCGGCGGGGTCCTCGTCGAGCGCGGGCTGGGGACCGTCGCTGATGCCGGCGTTGTTGACGAGCACGTCGATGCGCCCGCCGGCCACCTCGTCGGCTACGGCGACGAGCCGGGCCAGGTCGTCGTCGACGGCGACGTCGCAGGCGACGGGCACGAAGCGCTCCAGCTCCTCGGCGAGCGCCTCCATGCGGTCGAGGCGGCGGGCCCCGCCGACGACCGTCGCCCCGGCGGCGTGCAGGACACGGGCGAAGCGCTCGCCCAGGCCGCCCGACGCACCGGTGACGATGGCCACCCGCCCGTCGAGCCGCAGCAACCCGTCGGGGTCCGGCTCGGTCACGTCCGTCACGGAGCCGCAGCGTAGTGACGGCGGCACCCTGGGGCGGCCGCCCGGGCCCCCGGCCGCACGTGATGCGACCGGAGGGCGGACGAGCCAGGCGACCAACCGGTCATCCGGGTGCGCCCGGTCGGTCGCGCACCGAGCCAAGGCCGATCGGCGGCGCCGAGGCGGGCCGCACCGAGGCTGACCCCCCGCCACGAGCGCCGCCGCGCTCCCAACGGCGGCACGGTCCGGCTAGGAAGGGACGATGAAGGTGCGCGTGGGGTACGGCCTGGGGGCTCGGAGCACGACCAACGACCAGGAGGGCTACACCACCCTGGTCGACGACCTCGAGCGGTTCGGCTTCGATTCGCTGTGGGTCAGCGAGCGGGTGAGCGGCGAGGCGCCGGACCCCGTCGTGGCCATGTCGTTCGCCGCCGCCCGCACGCAACGGCTGAAGTTCGGGATGAGCGTGATGGTGCTCCCGGGCCGCAACCCCGTGCTGACGGCCAAGGCCCTGGCCAGCCTCGACCGGATGTCGAACGGCCGCCTGCTCCCCGCCTTTGGGCTCGGCGTGGCCGACCCCCGAGAGCAGCAGGCCTTCGGCGTCGAGCGCGCCGAGCGGGCCGCGCTCTTCGACGAGGCACTCCCCCTCATGCGCCGCCTGTGGGAGGAGGACGACGTCCACCACGACGGCGCCCGCTGGCACCTCGACGGCGTGACCGTGCGCCCCAAGCCCGTCCAGCAGCCGCTCGACGTGTGGCTCGGCGGCCAGGCGCCGTCCGAGCTGCGCCGGGTCGGTCGCCTCGGCGACGGCTGGCTGCCCTCGTTCTGCGACGCCGACGACGTGCGCAAGGGCCGCGCCGCGGTCCAGGAGGCGGCCGACGCCGCCGGCCGCCAGATCGACCCCGAGCACTTCGGCGCCCTCGTGGCCTACGCCCACGGCGAGGTGCCCGAGGCACTGGGCGAGTTCATCCTGCGCCGGCGGCCCGACCTCGACGACCCCCGCAAGATCGTGCCGGCCAGCTCCCCGAGCTGCGGTCCCGCCTGGAGGAGATGATCGAGGCCGGCGCCTCCAAGTTCGTGGTGCTCCCACTGGCGGAGCCGATGGACTGGACCGCCGAGCTCGAGGCCGTCGCCGCGGAGCTGCTCCCCTTGCACAACTGAGCGGCGTCCGAGCCCACGCCCGAACCGCTCTAGCCTTGGCCGGCCCACCCGAGGAGGCGTCGCGATGAAGTTCGGACTGTTCTACGAGCACCAGCTGCCCCGCCCGTGGGACCCCGACAGCGAGCACCGCCTCGTGCAGGAGGCGCTCGACCAGATCGAGTACGCCGACCAGTTGGGCATCGAGTACGTGTGGGAGGTCGAGCACCACTTCCTCGAGGAGTACTCGCACTCGAGCGCCCCCGAGGTCTTCCTCGCCGCCGCCAGTCAGCGGACGAAGCAGATGCGCCTCGGCCACGGCATCATCCAGACCGCGCCCGGCTACAACCACCCCGTCCGCACCGCCGAGCGGGTGGCCATGCTCGACCTCGTGTCCGGCGGCCGGGCGGAGTTCGGCTCGGGCGAATCGTCCTCCGAGGCCGAACTGGGCGGCTTCGGCATCGACCCCGCGGTCAAGCGCGACCAGTGGCTCGAGGGCCTCCAGGTGGCCATCCGGGCCATGACCGAGGACCCCTTCACCGGCCACGAGGGCACCTTCGCCAGCATCCCGCCCCGCAACGTCGTTCCCAAGCCGATGCAGAAGCCCCACCCGCCGCTGTGGGTGGCCTGCTCGCGGCGGGACACCATCCTCCTCGCCGCCGAGAAGGGCATCGGCGCCCTCGCCTTCGCCTTCATCGACCCCGAGGAGGCCCGCCACTGGGTCGACGACTACACCGCGGTGATGGCAGAGAAGTGTGTCCCGGTGGGCAAGGCCGTCAACCACAACATCGCGTGCGTCACCCCGATGATGTGCGCGCCCACCGAGGACGCCGCCATCGCCATGGGCCTCGAGGGTGGCAACTTCTTCGGCTACTCGCTCGCCCACTACTACGTGTTCGGCGACCACGTCCCCGGCCACACCGACGTGTGGCAGGAGTTCATGGCCAAGCGCGACCAGATGGGCTACTCCCCCGAGGCCGCCATCGCCGCCAAGAAGGAGGTGCTCGGCGCACAGGTGGCCGCGGGCGACACCAGCGGGCTTCGAGGTGCCGTGGGGACGCCCGACCAGATCCGGGAGTACCTGCGCCGCTACGAGGAGGCGGGGGTCGACCAGGTGATCTTCGTGATGCAGGCGGGCCGCAACCGCCACGAGGACATCATGTCCAGCCTCGAGCTGTTCGCCGCCGAGGTGCTGCCCGAGTTCAAGGAGCGCGACCCCGCGGCGTCGGCGGCCAAGGCCGAGCGCATCGCCCCCATCATCGAGGCGGCGCTGGCCCGGCGGGTGGACGACGCCCCACCGATGCCCGAGGGCTACGTCATGCGGGCCATCCCGAAGGCCATGGTCGAGGCCGTCGACTCCGACGAGGGCCGCCAGTTCCTCGACGCCATGGCCGAGAAGAGCGCCGTCGGCGACGAGAACGGGCTCAACGACCTGTTGGGCTGACCCCGGCGCAGGTTCCCGGAGCTCGATCGTCCCAGAGGCCGGAACCGACCGCCATCGCGTCGAGCAGGGTCGGTCGGGCCGGAGGCAGGCGGCGGGGCAGCGCCCGTCGACGACCCGGTCAGCTGGTCAGCCGGGCAGCCGGTCAGCCGCAGGAAGTCAACGTGGGCTGGTCGTCGGCGTTGGTGGTGACCTCGGCGCCGTCGCGCCCGTCGGCCCAGGCGTCGAGCGCGTCCGCGATCTCGTCGGTATCGCCGGAGGTGTCGCCCTCGAACGAGACCCGCAGGCAGGTCTCGTCGCCGTCGCGCCAGGCCACGTACTGGTCGCCGCCCCAGCCCACGGCGGCCTGCGCCGCCTCCTGCTGGTCGACGCCGCCGTCGGTGAGCAGCAGGAGCAGGAGATACTGGCCGAAGGTCCCCTGGTCGAACGACTCGCCGTCGGCCGGCGGCTCGGCGACGTCGAGGGGCTCGTCGCCCTCGAGGTAGACCGACGGGTCGAGCACCTGCTCGCTCGACACCGGCGGGTTCTCGAAGGCCTGGTTCACGGCCTCGTCGCCGCCGTGGCTGGTGATGGCGTCGATGAGGGGCGGGCCGAACTCGTAGGGCGCCCCGATCAGCGCCAGGAGCACCTGGGGGAACTGGCTGAAGTCGGTGCCGCCACCGATGCTCGCCTCTTCCTCGTCGTACTCCTGCTGCTCGTCGTCGGTGAAGGTGTCCTGGTAGGCCTCCTCCACCGTGACGGCGTTGCCCTCGACGAGCGCGGAGAACGCGAAGCCGGTCTCGTCGTCGGCCTCGTCCAGATCGGGCCGGGAGAGCTCGAAGTGCTCGTCGTCGAGGGCGTGGGTGAGTTCGTGGACGATGGTGGACCGGGCGTAGGGCGTGGGCGAGCCGCCCCGCACGACCAGTTCGTTGGTCTCTGGGTCGTAGAAGCCGACCACTCCGCCGCTGAGCACACCCTTCAGCTGCTCGACGAGGTCGTCCCCGTCGTCGAGGAACCCGAGGGCCCGGAAGATCCGTTCGGTGTCGCGCAGGTCGGCCTCGTCCTCCGCCTCGAAGTCCTCGAGGAGGCGCTGCTCGAACTCCTCGTCCTCGGCGAGCTCGACCTCGACCGGCTCGTCGAATTCGAGGCCCCGCTCCTGCTCCACGAACGCGCTCAGCTCCGCCACCACCGACTCGAGGTCGTCGGGCTGGGGCTGGCCCGGGACGTCCGTCGTGGACGTGGCCGGCGCCTCGGTCGTCGTGGTGGCCGCCGGTGCGGCGGCCCCTCCGCCACCATCCCGGGTGGCCAGCCAGGCCACGCCCATCGACGCCGCCACGAAGAGCACCGCCACCGGGGCGGCGACCAGAGGCGACACACCCCGCCGTGGTGGGTTCGGCGCGGACCCGGGCCCGGGGGCGAGCCCCGTCACGTCGCTCACCGCCCGCACGGTACCGGCTGTGCGGGCCCCGTCAGAGGCGCCCCGGTCAGGCCGGTGCGGACTCGGGGAGGTCGAGCGCCGCTCGGAGCTCCGCGAGGGCCGCTCCCATGCCCGAAAGGATCTCGTGCAGGTCGGCGATGACGTCGCGGCAGGCGATGGCGCTGACGTGCACCTGGTCGAGGTAGCTCCAGGCCGTGATGTTGAGCCCGATGCCCTCGAGCACGGGGCCCACGGAGTAGATGGACTCCAAGCGGGCGCCGGCGATGTACAGCGGCTCGCGGGGGCCGGGGACGTTCGAGACCACGACGTTGATCGGTGGGCGGTGGCGGTCGGCGATGCGAAAGCGCGAGTACTGGCGGGCGAGGTAGGCGTAGGGGCGCGGCGGCGTGAACTCCACCCAGTCGGCGAGCATGTCCACGCCGAGCAGGTTGTGCACCTCCTTCGCCGCCGCCGTGACCTCGTGCACCGCGGCGAGGCGGGCCAGCGGATCGTCGAGGTGGGTGGGCAGCGCGGTGAAGAGGTTCGACACCTTGTTGCCGCCGAGGCGGCGCACCTCCTCGGGACGGTCGGTGGAGACGGGGACGCCGGCCACCAACGGCGCCTCCGGCAGTTCGTCGCGGGCCAGCAGGTACGAGCGGAGCGCCCCGGCGACGAGGCAGAGCAGGACGTCGTTCACCGTGGCACCCGCCGCGGTCTTCACGGCCCGCAGGTCGTCGAGCGGCATCGTCGCGGTGGCGAAGGAGCGTCGTGGCGTCAGCGCGGTCGAGAACGACACGTTGGGGGTGTGCAGCACCGGCAGGGGCGGGGACACGTCGGCGGCCCGGCGCCGGCGCCCGACGGCGACCAGGCTGCGCAGGGTGCGTCCCACGAGGGCGGGGATGCGAGCCAGGCCCAGGAACCCTTCGACGACCGCGGCCCACAGCAGCGCCCACCGGGACGGCACGGCCTCACCCGTCCAGCCCCGGCCGCCCTCGGGGTCGACGGGCGGGTCCGGCGGGTCGGGCTCGAGGTCCATGACGTTGGCCAGCAGTTCGGCGGCCGCCACCCCGTCGGCGAGCGAGTGGTGCAGCTTGGCCACGAAGCCGATGCGGCCGTCGGGCATGCCCTCGAGGACCACGATCTCCCAGAGCGGCCGGTCCCTGGGGAGCGGCACCGAGGCGACGGCGGCGATGGCCCGGTCCATCTCCCGTCGCCCGGCGGGCTGGTCGAGGACGACCCGGCGGATGTGGCGGTCGATGTCGAAGTCGGGGTCGTCCACCCAGACGGGGTGATGCAGCCCCAAGGGCACCTCCACCACCCGCCGGCGGAACGGCGGCAACAGGTGGAGGCGCTCGCCGAGCACCTCCCGGAAGCGCTCGAAGGTGTAGCCCCCGGGAACGGTGGCCGGATCGATGATCGCGGCCTTGATCGTGTGCATGTGGATGGTGGGCGTCTCCATGTACAGGAAGCCCGCGTCCATGCCGGTCATGCGCTCCATCGGAAAGAAAGTGTGACACCGGTCCGCCGCCACCGATAGAGAAGGGTGGTGGCGGTCACGCAGGACCTCGCGGCCCTGGTGGCTCGGGCGAAGGAACACGACAGCGACGCCTGGGAGGCGATCTATCGCGACGTGTACCCGCGCCTGCTGGCCTATGCCCGCCGCCGCCTGCCCCCCGACGATGCGAGAGACGCGGTGAGCGAGACCATGACCAGGGCCGTCAAGGCCATCGGGCGCTTCGAGCCCAAGGGCTACGGCTTCGAAGGCTGGCTGTTCGGCATCTGCCGCCACGTGGTGACCGACGCGCACCGGGCGGCCGGCCGCGCCCCCCGGGGCGCACCGCCGGAGGTCGCCGACCGTCGAGAACTCGACGAGGACCTGATCAGGAGCGAGGAGGCCGTCGCGGTGCGGGCTGCCTTCGCCAAGCTGAGCGAGGGTGACCGGGAGCTGCTCGAGCTGCGCGTCGTGGCAGGGCTGAGCTCCGAGGACGCTGCCGCGGCGTTGGGCAAGCGTCCCGGGGCCGTGCGCATGGCCCAGGCCCGGGCGCTCGAACGGCTGCGAGGCCACCTGGAGGTGCTGACATGAGCCGCAGCGACGACGAGCTCCTCGCCCTGCTCGGCGCCGCCCTGACGCCGACGGTCGACCTGGCGCCCGACCCGACGGGCCTCGCCGCGCTCCAGCGGGCCGTCCAGGAGCAGCGGGCGCAGCGACGGGCCCCCGGCTTCCTGGCCGGGTTCCGCCGTGGGTTCTCCCGTCCGTTCGTCGTGCTGGTCGTGGGTGGTGCGATCGTGTCCGGCGGCACGGCGTACGCCATCAGCACCGGCTACCTGCCGGCGCCTGTGCGATCCGCGGCGCACGCCCTCGGCCTACCGGTCGAGTCGGTGGCCCTCACCCAGGTGCGCGCCACCATGGACCGCCTCGACGCCGCCCTCGATGCCGCAGACGTCGCCGACGTGGAGGCCGAGGCCCGACGCCTGCGTGCCCAGCTCGGGGACCTGTCCGCCGACGACCAGGACGAGGTCCGGGCCGAGGCCCTCGTGCTGCTGGCCCGTGCCGACCTGCTCCTCTCGGTGGATCAGGTCGACGGCGACGCATCCGCCGGCGCCACCACGGACGACGACGGCGGCGGCTCGGGGTCGGGCGGTGGCGGCGGTTCCGGGGCCGGCGACGACGACGGCAACGGTGGGGGCGGCGCCACCGGTGACGACTCGGACCGCGACGACCCGGTGGGATCCGGCGGCTCGGGCAGCACCAACGGATCGGGCAGCAACAGCGGGTCCGGCAGCAACAGCGGGTCCGGCTCCTCCTCCTCCGGCCACGACGATGACGACGCCAACTCCGGCTCCGGATCCGGCGGCTCGGGATCCGGCGGTTCGGGCACCGGTTCGGGGTCGGGCTCCGGCTCCGGCTCCGGCTCCGGCTCGGGGTCCGGCTCGGGGTCGGGCAGCGGCTCGGGATCCGGCTCCGGCTCGGGATCGGGCAGCGGCTCGGGATCCGGCAGCGGCTCGGGATCGGGCAGCGGCTCGGGATCGGGCTCCGGCTCGGGATCCGGCAGCGGCTCGGGATCCGGATCCTCCGACGACAGCGATGACGACGCCGACACGGACTCGTCCGGTTCGGGGTCGGGCAGCGACGACGAGTCCAGCCCGTCCGTGACCTGACGGCGCGCGCCCCTGGCGTCGAGTGTCTAGCGTCGCGGCGACGAAGGAGGTGGTCCGATGAGAGGCATCGACGAGCGGGTGGTGGTGGTGACCGGGGCGGCGTCGGGCATCGGACGCGCCACGGTGGAGCGACTGGTGAACGAGGGCGCCCGGGTGGTCGGCGCCGACCTCGGCGCGTCCGAGGCACCGGGCGAGGCCGGCGAGCAGTACGTGGACGTCCCCACCGACGTCACCGACGAGCGCGCCGTCGCCGACCTGTTCCGTGCCGCGATGGGCTCGTTCGGTCGGGTCGACGGCGTGGTCAACGCCGCCGGCGTCGCCGGAGGCGGGCCGGTCCACCTGGTCGACGACGCCGAGTGGCAGCGGGTGGTCGACATCAACCTCCGAGGCACGTTCCTGGTGGCCAAGCACGCCGCCACGGCGATGCTCGGCCAGGCGCCCCGGCCGGGCGGGGAACGGGGCTCGATCGTCACCGTCGCCAGCGTCGAAGGACTGGAAGGAACGGCCGGCGGCAGCGCCTACAACGCCTCGAAGGGCGGCGTCGTGCTGCTCACCAAGAACCTGGCCATCGACTACGGACGCCAGGGCATCCGGGCCAACGCCGTGTGCCCGGGGTTCATCGACACCCCGCTGTACCAGTCGGTCGTGGGGATGCCCGGCATGGAGGCGGTGGCCGAGGCCACCATCGAGGAGCACAAGCTGCGACGACTCGGCCGGGCTGACGAGGTCGCCGCCCTGTGCACCTACCTGCTCTCCGACGACGCCTCGTTCGTGAGCGGCCAGGCCATCGCCGTCGACGGCGGCTACACCGCCGGCCGGGACCACGGGGTCACCGCCCTCATGGGGCTCTGAGGGCTCCTTGGGTCCGGGAATGTTCGGGCCGCTTCGACGTTGTTACTTGCACACGCAAGTATCGAGAGGACGCAGCTGACATGAGCGCCACCCCCACCATCGACGTCCGCCGGGCCGACACCCGCCCCCACACCCGTATCGACTGGCTCGACAACCGCCACAGCTTCAGCTTCGGCCGCCACTACGACCCCACCAACGTGGGCCACGGCCTGCTGCTCGTGTCCAACGACGACCGGGTCCGGGCCGGCACGGGATTCAGCACCCACCCCCACCAGGACATGGAGATCATCACCTGGGTCCTGTCGGGGCGCCTGGAGCACAAGGACTCCGAGGGCAACCACGGCGAGATCTATCCGGGCCTGGCCCAGCGCATGAGCGCCGGCACGGGCATCTGGCACTCCGAGATGAACCCGTCGCCGGGCGAGGACGTGCATTTCGTGCAGATGTGGGTCCTGCCCGACACCGAGCGCATCGACCCCGGCTACGAGCAGCTCGACATCAACGGCGAGCTCGACAAGGGCGGCCTCCAGCCCATCGCTTCCGGCCAGGGCCACGACGCCGCCATCGGCATCCGCCAGCGCGACGCCGTGCTCTGGGGCGGCCGCCTCGGGACCGGTGAGGTCGTGTCGGTGCCCGACGGTCGCCACGTCCACCTCTTCGTGGCCCAGGGCTCGGCCGCACTCGAGGGCGCCGGCGAGCTTGCCGAAGGCGACGCCGTGCGCCTCACCGGCGCCGGCTCCCCCACCCTCACCGCCGGCCCCGCCGGCGCCGAGGTCCTCATCTGGGTCACCGCCTGACGCGCTCCGATCGGTCTCGCCACGCCCCGTGGCCGTGACGGCGTTGCGACCGAACCACGAGGCCCCGTTGGTGACGGCTGCTCCGCCACGCACGGTGGCGGCGGGCCACCCTCAGCACCGAGGTGACCTGGATGCGGCAAGATCGCGGCATGGACGACGACCGCGCCGAGCACGTCGTGGTCATGACCACCACCGACGATCCCGAGGAGGCGGCAGCGCTGGCCCGTGGGCTGGTCGAGGCCCGACTGGCGGCGTGCGTGCAGGCGATGCCCATCGCCTCCACCTACCGCTGGCAGGGCGCGGTCGAGACCGCCGACGAGCGCCTGCTGCTGATCAAGACCCGGGCCGACCGGGTCGACGCGGTCAAGGCGTTCCTGACCGAGCACCACTCGTACGACACCCCCGAGTGCATCGTGGTCCCCGTGGTCGACGGCCTGCCCGCCTACCTGGCCTGGCTGGACGAGTCCGTGGGGCGCGCCAGCACGTAGACCAACGCGGGGCCGGCGTCGGCGGGGTCCTCGGCCTCGAGGTCGCCTTCCCAGATCCGCTCGAAGCCGAGGCGTTCGAGTGTTCGCCACGACCGGCGGTTGGCGGGGTCGACGTCGACCACCAACGCCGACACCTCGGGGTAGCGCCGCCAAGTGTCGGCCACGAACTCGGCCAGCATCGCGGTGCCGAGACCCTGGCCGATCTGGGCGGAGTCGGCGATGAGGTAGTCCAGCCCGGCGCCGTCGAGTGGCGCGCCCGTCGGACGGAGGGACTCGACCCAGTCGGGCTCGTCGGCCAGGCGGTAGCGCTGGACGAACCCGAAGGGCGCGCCGTCGCGCTCGACGATGAAGTACTCCGTGTGGTCGTCGCCGTCGATGCCCGGCCCGTAGCGGGCCTCGACCGCAGCGAGGTCGGCATCCTCGCCCCACCACTCGTCGACGTGTGGCGCCGCCAACCAGCCGGCGAGCACCTCCAGGTCACCCCGACCCAGTGACCGGAACACGAGCGACACGAGCCCAGTCTTGCCACCCCCGGCGGGCGGCGGGCGCCCGCACTCCCGAGGACGTCAGTTCTCGGCAGCGAGGTGCCGCCCGCAGCGGCATCCGCCTTCCCGGAACGAGGGAACCGTGCCGGCGGCGATCAGGCGAGGAACTCGGCCTCGACGCGGCCGGTGGCGATGGCGTCGAGCAGGGCCTCGTGGTCGGCGGCGTTGGTCGCCGCGTAGGCGGCCGAGAAGGCGACGATGGCCCGGTCGAAGCGGTCGCCGCCACCGAGGTACGCCGCCAACTGGACGGGGTCGCCGGTCCGGGCGTGCGCTCGCGCCAGCGCCCAACCGCACAAGGCGGCGTAGTGGCTGAGGTTGCCGGCGTCCATCTTCAGGACGTCGCTCTGGCCCTTCACGTCCCACAGTTGGCGCACGTAGTAGGTGCGCTTCGTGGTGGGGCCCACGCACCAGCCGAGGAACAGGTCGCTGGCGGCCTGGGTGAGGCGCTGACCGACCACCACCCGCTCGCCGTTGCTGGCCTGGGTGAGCGGGCCGGAATAGGGCTCGAGCACCGACGCCTGTGCCTCCTTCACCTGGAGAACGAGATGGTCGCCCTCCGCGTGGTCGGGGCCCTGCAGCAGCACCACCCAGCAACGGGTGCCGACGCTGCCGACGCCCACGACCCGTCGGGCGACGTCGACCACCTCGAAGCGGTCGAACAGCACCCGCCGGTCCTCGCTCAGGCTCTGCCGGTACTGCTCGATCATGGGCTCGAGGTCGTCCCGCACGGCATCGGTGCGGTCGATGTGGACCTGCAGCGGCGGCGCCTCCACGAAGGCGAGGCGGCCGTCCACCGCCCGGGTGAGACGGGCGATGGCCCGACGGTGGCCCTTGCGGCGGGCCTTGGCCACGTCGCGGTGCACCTGGGCCCGGTAGCGCTTGGGGAAGTGGTCGAGCACCTGGCCGATGTGGATGCGGTCGTACCAGAGCTCCATGGTCGTGCGCGTGGCGGCCTCGGCGAGGCGCTCGCGGTACGTGCGCACCGCAGCACCGACGATGGCCTCGCACCGGCTGCGGCCGAACCCGCGCTGGCGGCCGAGCACGTAGAGGCTGGCGCCGAGGCGCTTCACGTCCCACTCCCACGGGCCGGGCAGGGTCTCGTCGAAGTCGTTGATGTCGAAGGCGACGTTGCGCTCGGGCGTGGCGAACTTCCCGAAGTTGTTGACGTGGGCGTCCCCGCAGGCCTGCACCCGGAGGCCGGTGACCGGCGTCGTGGCGAGGTCCATGGCCATCAGGGCGGCGCCGCCCCGGAAGAAGGAGAAGGGCGACTCGGCCATGCGCCCGTAGCGGATGGGCACCAGCTCGGGAGCACGGTCGTCGCCCTGCTGCTCCAAGACATCGACCGGGTCACGCCGACCGTCCCACGGTGCCCATGCGGCGTGGGCCGACCTCGGCACCTCGTGGCGCAAGGCCCGCCCCGCTTCACGACGCTCGTCGATGCTCATGGCCCAGAGCATGGCCCACGGCTCTCCTGCCGCCGTGCCTCAGGTGACGGTGACGGTGATGGGCCCCGACACCGGGATGGCGTCGTCGGGCTGGACGATCCGCGCCTCGTAGGTGCCGGGCGGCAACGTCGGCATCGAACCGTCGGGGAGGCACGCAGGCACCAGCTCGGATCCCTCACCGTTGATGCAGGTCAGGAAGGTGGCCTTCGCAGTGACGGGATAGCTGGAGATCCCCAGCGGGACGACGAAGCGCTCAAGGCACCGGGGCCGTGAGTACAGCTGGGTCGCGGCCTCGCCCTCGAGGACCACCACGAAGTAGGCACCACAGGTCGACGCCTCGAGGACTTCGTCGGCGTAGTTGTACACCTGCACAGTCCCGGCGATCGTCGACCCGGTCGCCATCGTGTCGTCGGACAGGTGGAAGGCGGCCGTGGCGCCGTAGACGCCCGGCACCTCGCCGCCGACGTCCAGGAACGTCTCGCCGAACTCGTACTGCGGCTGGCCGGGAAGGACGAGCCGGAACGCGGGGCCGGTGGTCGACCGATCGAGCGCGGCGACGAAGGTCCGGGGGATCAGCGGCCCGTCGCATCCACCGCCGGGCTCGACGAACCGGGGTGAGACGGTCGAGCCGTCGCGGTCGAACGCCACGAGGGTCGGGGGGCAGGCGTCGTCGGGGACGGTGATGCTCACCACGACCTGTTCGCCGAAGTCGACGGTCGGCGCGGCCCCGTCAGCGCCGACGACCTCCCAAAGTCCGGCCAGTTGTGTGGGTGACGCGGCCGCCCTCAGGACGCCCAGGCTGTTGAGGTCCGACCCGTCCGTGACCGCCAGCACGTCGAAGGTGACCGGCTCCGCGTCGACGGTGCTCTCGGCGGGGCCCGTGGTCACCGACTGCGGGCCGTCGTGGTCGAGGGTCAGCAGTAGGCCGGCGAGCGCCGCCACGAACACCGTGACGGCGGCCGCAGCGAGGAGCCTCGGCGGCCGCCGACGCCGGGCCCGATCGGCCAGCGCCGCGACCTCCGCGCTGCGCGAGCTCGGGACGGCGTCCACCGGCGCCGCCGCGTCGGCCCAGGCCCGGATCTGCTCTGCGACGTCAGACATCGGACTCGACTCCCAGTTCCTTGCGCAGGCTGCTCATGGCCCGCTCGACGTGGGTGCCCACGGACGACCGGGAAACGTCGAGCGCATCGGCGACCTCCTGGTGGGTCCATCCACAACCGTGGATCAGCACCACGGCCGTCCGCTGCCGCACCGACAGTCGGGCCAGCGCCGGGACGAGCCCGGGCTCGAAGCCGAGCGCGTCCGCAGGCACGGGTGGCGGCGAGAACCGTGGGCGCGGGCGTCGGGTCCGACTGCTGCCGACCCGGTACAGGTACCCCGCCGGGTTGGTCATCGCCTGCACCTCGCCCCAGTGCTCCCAGGCCCACGCCAGCGCCTCGGCCGTGGCGTCGGCGCCGCCGTCCGCACCTCGCAGGAGCGTGAAGGCCCGGCGCAGCCGGGGCTCGACCTCGTCGACGAAGGCACGGAACGCCGCCTGCTCCCCCTCCACCGTCCCCACGTCCACAACCTAAGAGAGCACCGGGCGACGGGTTTGTACGACGAGGTTCCCGCGTGGGCGCCGCGGTGGCGTGGGTGGTGCCCGGGGCGGGGATCGAACCCGCACGGGGCCGGAGCCCCAGAGGGGTTTAAGCCCTCCGCGTTTGCCAGTTACGCCACCCGGGCCGGGCCGCTCACGCTAGTGCGAGCCGACCCTCAGGCGGCCTGGAGGCCGCCGCCCTCGACCGCGGTCCACATCGCCGTGCGGCACTGGTCGGCCGACGGCCCCTGCAGGCGGTTGGCCACCACGACGCCCTCGACCATGTCGGCCAGCACCGCCACCCAGGGACGGCCCCGCAGGCGCACGGACACCGTGGCGCCGCCGTCGGCCCGCCGGCGGATGGACCGGTCGACCCCCACCAGGCGAGGCGGGCTGCGGAAGGCGGGCACGTCCAGCCCGCGCCGACGGGCGGCGTGCCCGAGGCTGCGAGCGGCGGCGGCGAACCGCAGGGACGTGGCTTCCATCCCCGTCATCATCCCCAGGACCTCTGACAGGAATCCCCGGGCGCCCGGTGGTGGCGCTCGATGGGCGATGGTGCCGTTCGCCGACGTGTGTCCCGTGCCCCTGAACAGGATCCCGACGCCGGCCGTACCATCCCGGCGTGGAGGACGTCGCCCTCAACCCCGCACAGGCCGACCTGCTGGCCCAGTTGCGCAGCACCGACGAGGACGACCGCACCTTCGACGCCGGCCTCCGCCAGGAGCTGCGGGCCGAGCTCGAGGCCCGCATCGACCCCTTCGTGGGCTCGCTCCCCAAGCGCCCCCTGTTCCTCAACAAGCACACGCTGAGCCAGGTGCACGGCTGCGAGGTGCGCTTCCTCGCCGAGGACGCCGACCGCGGCTTCGCCTGGACGCCGGCGCTGGCCCGGGGCACCGTGGCCCACAAGGCCATCGAGCTGTCGATGAACCTCGCCGGCAACCCACCCCCGCTCGTCCTGGTGGACGACGCCATCGAGCGCCTCCGTGACAGCGACCGCAGCCTCGGCGAGTGGCTCCAGACCTGCTCGGAGGGCGACCGGGCCGAGCTGCGGGGCGAGGCCAACGACCAGGTGGCCAAGTTCCTGGAGTGCTGGCCACCGCTCAAGCGGGCCTGGCGGCCCGTCACCGAGAGCAAGGTGAGCGCCGACCTCTGCGGCGACGCCGTGCGCCTGTCCGGCAAGGTCGACCTGTCCATCGGCGCCGCCCGCGGCAACGTGGCCGGCAAGGTGCTCATCGACCTCAAGACGGGGATGTTCTCGCCCGCCCACGTCGACGACCTTCGCTTCTACGCACTCGTCGAGACCCTCCGCCTCGGGACGCCGCCGCGCCGGGTGGCCACCCACTACCTCGACTCCGGGCGCCTCCAGCCCGAGGACGTCACCGAGGACGTGCTCTTCGCCGCCGTCGACCGCATCGCCGAGGGCGTGGCCCGCCTCGTCGAGCTACACCACGACGGCCGCGAGCCCGTCGCTCGCACCGGCCCGGTCTGCCGCTGGTGCCCCGTCCTGCCCACCTGCGACCCCGGTCGCCGCCACCTCGCCGACGCCGACCTCGACTGACCTCAGATCCTTCGTTCTGCCAGCACGATGCTGTTCCGCAGAACAGACGGGTGCTGGCAGAACGGAGCGAGTGCGGCGATGCAGGCAGTCGGCGCCGGCGGGTCAGCCGTCCATGAGGCGGAGGCGCCGGCTGGTGGCCAGCCACGCCACCACGGCGAGGAAGGCCGCCCCGCTCAGGGTGACGGTGGTGCGGGGGCCGATGGCCTCGGTCATCCAGCCCTGGATCAGGTTGCCGAGGGGCACGGTGCCGGTGAGGCCCATCAGGTAGAGGGCGATCACCTTGCCCCGCATGCGCTCGTCGACCAGGAGCTGGAGCGTGGTGTTCAGCGTCGAGGCCACCGCCAGGTAGCCGGCGCCGGCCACGAGCAGGGCCAGGACACCCCACCAGTACGTGGGCGACAGCGCGAAGGCCATCAGGGAGGCGCCGTAGATGACGAGGGCGCCCGACATGAGGCGGCTGCGCAGCAGGCCGCTCCCCCACCCCGCCACCACCGGCGTCCCGAGGATGGCGCCGACGCCGAGGGCGGCGCCGAGCAGGCCGTAGAGGCCACGTCCGACGCCGTACACGTCGTCGGCGAAGACCACGAGGAGGGTGAACACCGGGCTGCCGAAGAGGCCCAGGGCGATGACGACGATGATGCAGGTGACGATGCCCGGCTTGGTCTTCGTGTAGCGGATGGTCTCGCGGAACTCGGCGAGGATCCGGGGCTTGCCCTTCGCCTTCTCGACGATGACGGGGACCGAGATCAACACGAGGGCGCCGAGCACGGCCACGAACGAGATCGCGTTGATGAGGAACGCCCAGGTGACGCCCAGGGTGGCGAGCACGATGCCGCCGAGCGCGGGCCCGAAGGCGCGAGACGCGTTGAACTGCGCCGAGTTCAAGGTGACCGCGTTGAGCAGGTCGTCGCGGGGCACCAGCTCGCTGACGAAGGCCTGCCAGCTCGGGATGTTGAGGCCGGCGACGACGCCCGACACCGCCACGATGCCCACGATCACCGCGGCGTTGCGCACCCCTGCGGCCCACACCACTGCCTCCAACAGCGCGAGCCCGGCCATCATCGTCTGCGTCACGAGCAACACGGTGCGACGCGGGAAGCGGTCGGCGACCACTCCCCCCGCCGGCCCCATGAGCCAGGCCGGGAAGAGCTGGGCGAAGCCCGCCACGCCGAGCCAGCCCGCCGAGCCGGTGAGCTTGAAGACCACGAACGGCACGGTGACGTTCTGCACCCAGCTGCCGGTGTTGGAAAGGAGCGCCCCGGTCCAGAAGAGGGCGAAGTTGCGGTGGTGGAAGGCGCGGGCGGCATCCCGCAGGCCACGCTTCTCGGGCGCCCGGACGGGCTCGGGCGCCTCGGGCGCGTTCGACGACCCGTCGTCCGGCGCCGCCTCCCCCCTCGTCGTCTCGGTCACCGCCCCCTGTCTACCGGCACCACCCCTCGTCGCGTCCTACGCTCCGCGCATGGCTCACGACCTGGTGATCAAGGGTGGCTCCGTGGTGGACGGGACCGGCGCACCGGCCCGCCGTGCCGACGTCGCCGTGGACGGCGACCGCATCACCGCGGTCGGGACGGTCGACGCCGGCGGCGCCGGCCGGGTGATCGACGCCGAAGGGCGCCTCGTCACCCCGGGCTTCGTGGATCTGCACTCCCACCTCGACGCCCAGGTGGGCTGGGACCCGCTCATGTCGTCGTCGTGCTGGCACGGCGTGACGTCGGTGGTCATGGGCAACTGCGGCATGACCTTCGCCCCGGTCCGTCCTGGCCAGGCGGAGACCCTCGCCACGATGATGGAGTCGGTCGAGGACATCCCCGCGGCGTGCATCCTCGACGGGCTCTCGTGGCAGTGGGAGTCCTACGGCGAGTACCTCGACACCGTCGACCAGCTTCCTCTCGGCATCAACGCCGGCGGCTACGTGGGCGACGTGGCCCTGCGCACCTACGTGTGCGGCGAGGCGGCCTGCGAGCCCGACTTCGCCGCCAGCGACGAGCAGATCGCCGAGATGGCCGCGCTCGTGCGGGCCGCGCTCGAGGCCGGCGCCCTCGGGTACTCGATCTCGCGCAGCCTCTTCCACCGGGTGCCCGACGGGCGCAACGTGCCCGGCACGTGGAGCGCGCCCGAGGAGTTCTTCGGCATCGCCGCCCCCCTGGGCGAGCTCGGCCGCGGCGTGCTCGAGAGCGCCCCTCGCTACAACGAGGAGAACGGGTCCGGCTCACGCGTCGAGGAGGAGCTGGCGTGGATGGCCGAGGTCAGCCGCCGCACGGGCCGCCCCTTCAGCTTCAACCTCCAGCAGATCGCCTCGCTCGGCGACCACTACCGCCAGGTCATCGCACTGAGCGAGGAGGCCAACCGCACCGGCGCCCAACTGCGCCCCCAGATCACGCCCCGCAGCGTCGGTGTCCTCTTCAGCTTCGCCGCCAACACCCTCGTGGACGACCTGCCCTCCTTCGCCCCGCTCAAGGGGCTCGACCTCGCCGGCCGCCTCGCCGCGCTGCGGGACCCCGAGGTCCGCGCCCGGCTCGTCGAAGAGGGCGCCGGCAAGGCGGTCGAGCCCTTCGAGCGCATGTATCTGGTGCAGCCCGACGACGTCCGCTACGCCTACACCGAGGCCGACTCCCTCGCCGGCATCGCCCGGGCCGCCGGCACCACGCCGGTCGCGGCCTACCTCGACGCCATGGAGTCGTCCGACGGGCGCGCCATCGTCAACTGGCCGGTGATGAACCAGGACGAGGCCGCCATCGAGGAGCAGATCAGCTCCCCGACCACGATCCTCGGCCTCGCCGACGCCGGCGCCCACGCCACCCAGATCATGGACGCCAGCCAGCCCACCTACCTGCTCGCCCACTGGGCCCGCGACCGGGGCGTCCTGAGCGTGGAGGAGGCCGTGCGCCGCCTCACCTCCGACACGGCGGACTTCATCGGCTACCGCGACCGGGGCCGCGTCGCCGAGGGGGCCTACGCCGACCTCAACGTGATCGACCTCGACGGCCTCGGCCTGGACGTGCCCGAGATCGTCCACGACTTCCCCGGTGACGCCGCCCGCTTCGTGCAGACCGCCCACGGCATCGACCACACGATCGTGAACGGCCAGCCCTTCCTCGATCACGGTGAGCACACCGGCGCCCTCGCCGGCCGCCTCCTGCGCTCCACCGACTGACCACACCTCCGACCGGCCAGACCACCGACGGACCGGACCACCGACGGACCGGACCACCGACGGACGAGGCCGCCCCACTGAGCGGACGACCCGGACGACCCGGACGAGCGCCGCTCAGCGCACCTCGACGGCGCCGGGGGCGGTGAGGGCCACCACCCGGTACGACAGGGCCACGGGCACGCGGCCGGTGGCCGAAACCTGCACCTGGATCCAGGTTGGCCGCCCGCTCGGATCGGCGACGAAGCGAGCCCACACCCCGAACAGGTTGAAATGGTCGGCCACGTTGACGAGCGCCACGGTGACCGACAGCGACGCGTCGGCGAGCTCGTCGGCCAGGTACGGGAGGCTGTCGGGCAGGAAGAAGGGCGACTCGATCCCGGCGCCCACCGTCATCGTCACCGACCCCAGGCGACTGCGCTGCGGACGCCCGCCGTACCAGACCACTCCCGTGTACTCGGTCATCCGTCGCGGCACCCCGTCGGCGGTCTCGACCAGCAGGTCCACCCGGGGCTGCGGCTCCACCTCGATCGTGCCGGCCATGGTGCGACCGTAGCGGCGACGAACGTCACCTTTCCGGGACCACCCTGGGGCCGTAGCATCTGTCCGTGGCCGAACCCGAACCGGAAGCGGCAGACGCCCTGCTCGCCGATGCGCCCAGCCAGGCACTCGTCGCCCTGCCGCGCGAGGCCGACGAGCCGGTCCTCGACGACCCCCGTGAGAGCGACGTCGACGAGTGGGGTCGCTCCGAGCACATGCGCGAGCTGGCCCGCCGGCTCTACGACCCGGTGTACAAGCACTGGTTCCGGGTCGAGTGGGAGGGCCTCGAGAACATCCCCACCGACGGGGGCGCGTTGCTCGTGGCCAACCACGCCGCGGCCATCCCGTCGGACGCCCCCGTGATCATGCACGGCATCGAGTCCGAGTTGCAGCGTCCCGTCTACGGCCTCGCCGACGATCTGTTCAAGGGCCTCCCCGTCGTGGGCACCCTGTGGTCCCGCACCGGTGGCGTCCCTGCCCACCCCGACAACGCCTATCGCCTCCTGCGCGAGCAGAAGCAGCTCGTCCTCGTGTTCCCCGAGGGCAGCAAGGGCCCGGGCAAGAACTTCAGCCAGCGCTACCAGCTGCGCCGCTTCGGTCGGGGCGGCTTCGTCGAGATCGCCATGCGCGCGGGCGTGCCCGTCGTCCCCATCGCGGTGGTGGGAGCCGAGGAGTCGATGCCGACGCTCTACAACATGAATCGCGTCGCCAAGAGCTTCGGGCTCCCGTACTTCCCCATCACCGCCAACATGTTGGCCTTCGGCCCCCTCGGCGCGGTCACCTACTTCCCGGCCAAGTTCAAGCTCCGCGTGCTGCCCCCGGTGCACTTCGACGTCACTCCCGACCAGCCCCGCTACTCGAAGAGCCGGATCATGGACGAGTCCGAGAAGATCCGCGACCACATCCAACAAGCGCTCTACGACATGCTCCGCAAGCGGCGATCGGTCTGGTTCGGCTGATGGGCCGGCGCATCCTGGTCACCGGCCTCGGCACCTTCTGGGGCGGCCGAGTGGCGCAGGCCCTCGAACAGGACCCCACCGTCGACATCGTCGTCGGGCTCGACACCAAGCCCCCCTCGGTCGAGCTCGAACGCACCGAGTTCGTCCGCGTGGACGAGAACTACTCGATCCTGGCCCGCATCGTGAAGGCCACCCAGGTCGACACCATCGTGCACACCTTCCTCGTGGTCAACAGCGACCAGATGCGGGCGCGGGCCATGCACGAGATCAACGTCATCGGCACCATGAACCTGTTCGCGGCGGCCTCGGCGGCGGGCAGCACGGTGCGCAACGTGGTGGTGAAGTCCTCGTCGCTCGTCTACGGCTCCGCCGTGGGCGACCCCACCTGGTTCAGCGAGGACACCCCCCGCACCAGGCTGCCGCGCAACCGCGTCGAGCGGTCCCTCGTCGACGTCGAGGGCTACGTCCACGACTTCGCCGAGGACAACCCCCACGTCAACGTCTCGCTCCTGCGCTTCTCGAACGTGCTCGGGTCCGACATCGTCACCCCCATTTCACAGCTGCTCCAACAGCCGGTCGTTCCGTACATCCTCGGCTTCGACCCCAGGCTCCAGTTCGTCCACGAGGCCGACGTCGTGCGCTCCATCGCCTACGTCCTCGACAACGAGGTCCCGGGCATCTTCAACGTCGCCGGCGACGGCCTGCTGCCGTGGAGCGAGGTGGCGGCCATCTGCGCCAAGCGCCGGGTGCCCATGCTCCCGGTGGGCACCTCTCTCGCCACCCTGCCACTGAAGGTGCTCGGCGGCGCCGACTTCAACCCCGAGACCATCGACCTGCTCAAGTACGGCCGAGGCATCGACAACCGCCGGCTCGTCAGCACGGGGTTCCGGTACAACTACACCTCGGCCGGGACCGTCGCCGCCTTCGCCGAGGCCATGCGCCTGCGCAACACCATCGGCGAGCACGAGCCGGGTTACCGCTACGAGAGCGACGTCGAGCAGTTCTTCCGCCACTCCCCCGCGGTCGTCCGCGAGCACCCGTAGCCACCCACCAGCAAGGCGCCCCATGACCTACCTCCAGGTCGAGGTGACCGACGGCGTCGCCGTCCTCACCCTCGACGACCCGCCCCGGCGCAACGCCCTCAACCTCACCCTCGTGGACGAGATCGTCCAGGCCCTCGACGACGTCGAGGCGCGCCACGACGTCGGGGCGGTGGTGGTCACCGGCGCCGCGCCCGCCTTCTGCGCCGGCGCCGACCTGTCGGATCTCGGCGACTCGCAGCGTGAGGGCCTCAACCGCATCTACCAGGGGTTCCTGCGCTTCTCGCGCTCCCCGCTGCCCACCATCGCCGCGGTCAACGGGGCGGCCGTCGGCGCCGGCATGAACCTCGCCCTGTGCTGCGACGTGCGCCTGGCCGGCGCCTCGGCCCGCTTCGACACCCGGTTCCTCCAGCTCGGCATCCACCCCGGCGGCGGTCACACGTGGATGCTGCGCCGGGCCGTCGGCGCGCAGGCGGCCGCGGCCATGGTGCTGTGCGGCGAGGTGCTCGACGCCGCCGAGGCCGAGCGCGTCGGCCTGGTGTGGCGAGCGGTCGCCGACGACGAGCTCCTGCCCACCGCCCGGGCCATGGGGGCCAAGGCCGCCGCCGTGCCCCACGACTTGCTGCGCCGCACCAAGGCCACCCTTGCGGACATGGCCACCGTCGACGACCACGACGCCGCCGTGGCCCGCGAGCTCGAGACGCAGGTGTGGTCCATCGGCCAACCCGAGTTCAAGGCCCGCCTCGAGCAGCTCCAGGCCAGGATCAGCTCCAAGCCCCAGCCGTAGCGCTCGCCGGTCGGGACTCAGTCGATCCAGGCGGCGAGCAGCTCCTCGCGGCGTTCGACCCACTCCTCGCGGGTGATCGCGTAGCGGACGTGATCCTCCCAGACGCCGTTGATCTCGAGGTAGCGCACGGCGATGCCCTCGTCGCGCAGGTCGAGCTTCGCCACCACGCGCCGGCTGGCGGTGTTCCGCGGGATGATGGCGATCTGGATGCGGTGCAGGTGCAGGTCCTCGAACACGAACTTGGCCAGCGCCACCACGGCCTCGGGGACGTAGCTGTTGCCGGCGTGGCGCTCGTCGATCCAGTAGCCGACGTACGCGCTCTGGAACGGGCCCCGCTGCACCGCGTTGAGGTTGATCTCCCCCGCGAACTCCCCGTCGACGAAGATGCCGAAGCCGTAGCCGGTTCCGAGCTGGCGCTCGCGCTCGCGGGCGCTGCACCGCACCAGGAACGCGTCGCGGTCACGGGTGGTGTCGGGCTGGCCGGGGAGGCGCTGCGGCTCCCACTTCGTGAGCCACTCCACGTTGCGCTGACGGACCTCACGCCACGCCGCGAAGTCGTTGGCCCGCAGCGGGCGCAGGACGATGCGCCGCCCGATGAGCGTGGTCACCTCGGCTGCTCGGGCGCGCGCCCTGCCGCCATCAGCGCGACGCACCGCGGCGTTGCCGGCGGGTCGGCTTGTCGACGGTCACGACCTGCAGCCCGCCCAGCATCGAGCTCAAGAGGTTGAAGATGATCACCGCGACCACGTTGAACGCGGTGCCGGCGACGACGAGGACGAGTGCGATCCCCCACACGCCCGAGAGCATCTGGCTCGGGACGAGCTCGAAGTTCCGGTACCCCGTGTCCTCGACGAAGCTCTCGAAGGAGTCCACCGACCCCGTGCCCACGAGCATCGCCCACAAGAGCACGAGCAGGCCGACCCCGGTGGCGATGGTGGCGAGGTAGAAGGGCAGGGAGACCTTGGCCACGGACCAGGGGTCGATGCTGTAGACGACGGCGCGGTGGTGCTCGAGGGCGCGGTCCTGGCGGCTCATCGTCCTCACAATAAGCTGAGGACGAGCCCGTCGAGGATGTCGGCCTCCGACACGTGGCACTCGTCGAAGCCGAAACGGCGCATGATGGCCACCAGGACGCAGCAGCCGCCGACGATGACGTCGGCCCGCTGCGCCTCCATGCCGGGATTCAGCTTTCGCTGCTCGACCGTCTCGGTGGCCAGCGTGCGGAACACGTCCTCGGCCGCGGCGCGGGTCAGCACGAAGTGGTGGATCTTCTCCGGGTCGTAGGCCGGGAGGCCCTGCTCGACCGCGGCGACGGTGGTGACGGTGCCCGCGAGCCCGACGAAGCGCCGGACGTCGCGGACCTGGGGGATCTCGCGCTCGAGGTCGTCGAGGTGGGCGTCGACCACCGACAGGGCCGCGCTCAGCTCGGCGGCCCGCGGCGGGTCGTGGTGCAGGAACTTCTCGGTGAGGCGCACGCAGCCCATGTCGAGCGACAGGACGCCTTCGACCGAGGTCGTGCCCACCACGAACTCGGTCGAGCCGCCGCCGATGTCGGCGACGAGGAACGGCCCGTCGGCGGGATCGAGGTCGGCGGTCGCCCCTCGGAACGAGAGCTCGCCCTCTTCGTGACCCGCCAGTAGCTCGGGACGGGTGCCCACGATGGTCTCGGCGGCGTCGAAGAAGACGTCGCGGTTCGTGGCGTCACGCGCCGCCGACGTCGCGGTGATCCGGACCCGCTCGACGCCGTGGCGGTCCATCGCCACCCGATACCGGCGCAGCGTGTCCAGGGTGCGCTCGATGGCTGCGGGGTCGAGCGCACCGGTGGCGTCCACCCCCTTGCCGAGGCGGGTGATCTCCATGAGGCGCTCGACCGGACGGCCCTCGTCGTCGGCGACCAGCAGGCGGGTGGAGTTCGTCCCGCAGTCGATGCCCGCGTTCATCCTCACACTGACTCCTCCTGCGTCGGAGCGCCTTCGGCATGCGGTTCATCGTCGAGCGGCTTCGCTCCGCTCCGCCACGGCGCCCCTGTCGTCGTGCTGCTCTCGGCGTCGGGCAGGTGGTCGGCCACCCAGCGGCCGACGGGGTCGTCGCCGCCGGCGAGGTGCCAGGCGTAGTGGGCGTGGAGGCACTTGACCCCCTGGCGGGTGCCACCGACGCCCCCGTAGGGCCGCGGCCCGTCGTGATCGGCGGGCAGTGCGGCGTCCCGCTCAGCGGCGTACCGGGCATGGGCGTCGGCGAGCGCGTCCGCGTCCACCTCCCGTTCGGCACGACGCACGCCTCCGTCGGCCTCCAGGCGACCGACGAGCGTGCGCACCCGGGCCCCGACGAGCCAGTAGCGAGTCGGCATCGGGGTCGCGTCGTCGAGCAGCGGAGCGTTGCGGATCACCACCGGGCCGCCCTCCCCGTCGACCACCACGACCTCGTAGGCGCCCTGGGGCTCCCGCCCGAGCAGGTCGGCCACGGAGGGGGCCGGGTGCTCGTCGGTCAGCTCCATCGTTCGAGGTCCTCCGGGGTGTCGATGTCGACGGGATCGCCGGGGCACGGTACCTCCACGACCAGCTCGGGACGAGATCGCAGGAGCACCCGGGCCCCCTCGTCCCCAGCATCAGGCAGCAGGGGCCAGACCGCTCGGAGCAGACGTACGGGCGGGCGCCGGGAGCCGGCGAACGTCGCCGTGGCGATCGCCGCCTCCGCGGGCGCCGCCGCCACTCGCCGCCACGCCTCCGTCGGCACCAGCGGCTGGTCGGCCAGGCCGACCACCACGGCCTCGTGGCCGGCCGCGTCTGCCGCGGCGATGGCGACGCCCAGCGAGGAGGCCTGCCCGGCGGCCGGGTCGGGGTTGCGCAGCGCCCGTGCGCCGGCGGGCCGGAGGTCGGCGAGGTCGTCGTCCCCCACCACCACGAGGAGCTCGTCGAGGCCGGACCCAGCGGCCGACTCGAACGCCCACTGCACCAGGGGCCGGCCCCGGAACGACACCCGCAGCTTGCCGGGGAAGCGCCGACCGAGCCCGGCGGCCAGCACCACCGCCGCGGTGGTCAACGGCTGCCGGTGAAGGGCCTGGTGCGCACGGTGACCCCGCCCAGCACCGCTCGCGTCTCGACCCGCACGACGGGGACGCCGGGTCGCAGCGGGGCCTTCTTGACCCGGTAGTCGCGGCTGCCGAACACGGCGAAGCCGCCGAGGTCGACGTGGACGCCCTCGGGAACGAGGATCTCGATGCCGCCGACGATGGCCCAGGCCCGGATGACGAGGTCCTGTTCGACCACGGCGTCGCACAGGTCGATCTGGGCGCTGCCGAACACCGCCACCGCGTCGAACGACTGCGCCGGCCGCCACCGGCCGCACTGGCGCGCCCCGCTGAAGACCCCGATGGCGCTGGTGCGCTCCGTCAGCGCGGGCGCCGCGATGAGCGCCGGCAGGTCGGCGGTGGGCCGCGTGACCTCGGACCAGGTGCGGGCGGCGTAGACCTCGCCGACCCGCTCGGCGAACTCGTCGAGGGTGAGGCGACCGTCCGCCGTGCACTGGCGCAGGCGCTCGATCTCGTGCTGGCGTTCGACGTCGCCGATCAGCTCGTCGGGCGCGGGCATGCGCCAAGGGTACGGTCTCCCGCATGGATCTCGGACTGCAGGGCCGGGTCGCGGCCGTGGCCGCGGCGTCGACGGGGCTGGGCCTCGCCAGTGCCCGCGCCCTCGCCGCCGAAGGGGCCCGCGTGGCCATCTGCGGCCGTCACGCCGACCGCCTCGAGGCTGCGGCGGCGAACATCGCCGACGGGGTCGGTGGCGAGGTGCTCACCGTCGTGGCCGACGTGAGCGTCCCCGAGGACGCTGCCCGTTTCGTGGCCGAGGCCGCAGGGGGCCTCGGGCCGGTGGACATCCTCGTGGCCAACGCCGGCGGGCCTCCCGGCGGCACCTTCGCCTCCACCGAGCTCTCGGGCTACGAGGAGGCCCTGCGCCTCAACCTGCTCTCGACCGTCGCCCTGTGCCAGGCCGCCGTGCCGGGCATGCAGGAGCGCGGTTGGGGCCGGGTCGTGGCCATCACGTCGGTCGGTGTCCGCCAGCCCATCGGGCGCCTCATCGCCTCCAGCACGGCCCGGGCCGGTGCCACCGCCTTCCTCAAGGTGCTCGCCACCGAGGTCGCCGGCGACGGGGTCACCGTCAACTCGGTCCAGCCGGGGATGCACGCCACCGACCGGCTCACCCACCTCGGTACGGCCCTCGACGATCTCGCCCGACAGATCCCTGTCGGTTTCGTGGGCGACCCCGGCGACTTCGGCGCCATCGTCGCCTTCCTCTGCTCCGAGCAGGCGAAGTTCATCACCGGATCCGCCCTGCCCATCGAAGGCGGCGCCGTCGGCGCCCTGCAGTGAAAGGCCCCCGATGATCCGACACATCGTCCTTCTGCGCTGGACGCCCGAGTCCACCCCGGATCAGCACCGGGCCGTCCTCGACGAGCTCACCGCGCTGCCCACCGCGATCCCCGAGATCCACAGGTACCGCCTGGGTGAGGACCTCGGCCTGGCCGACGGCAACGCCAGCCTCTCGGTCATCGCCGACTTCGCGTCCGTCGCCGACTACGAAACCTACCGCGACCACCCCGAACACCAGCGGGTGATCGCCGAGCGCATCAAGCCCATCCTCGCCGGCCGCTCCGCCCTGCAGTACGAGTACGACCCCGCCGACGAGGCCTGATTCCGCACGAGTCGCCCGTCCGTCAGCCGGTGGCGAGCTCCCGGAGCTGCGGGGCGAGGTCGTCGTAGACGCAGCCCGCGATGGCGTCCGCCCCCCGCTCGTTGTGGTGGACGTCATCCCAGTAGACCTCGGCGTCGAGCGCGTCGAGGCAGTCGGCGACGTCGTGCACGGCCGGATCGAGCAGCGCCCGCACCTGGTCGTAGAGGGCACGGTCGTCGGAGACGTCGCCCAGGTTCGCGTAGGTGATGACGTCGTCGTCGACCGGCAGATCACGGGTGTAGAGGTTGGGCTGGAAGTAGGTGACGATGGGCACGCCGTACGAACCGGCGATCCGGTGGCTGAATTGGACCCCCTGGTTGTAGATCCGGGCGGCGTTCTCCGGTGACGGCACCTGGTTCACCGGGCGGTCGTCCGGCAGGAAGCGGGCGCCGGCGTCGATGAGCGCCTGCTGGACCTCCGAGCCGAACTGGGTCCAGAGGTGCTGGGGCTGGCCCGGGTACACGTAGTTGCCGACATCGTTCTTGCCGTCGTAGAAGACGATCAGGTCGGGCGGCGGGCGCGTGGTCAGGAGCTCCGTGAGCCACTCGGCCTCCTGCCAATTGGTGTAGGCGACCACCCCGAAGTTGCGTGCGTCGATCGGGATCCCGTCGGCCTCGGCGCGTTCGACGATGCCGGACACGATCGTGTGGTCGTCACGCTGGCCGTAACCGAACATGGTCGAGCCGCCGAAGAACCAGACCTCGAGCGGGTCGGCGCCGAGGTTCGCGGGGACGTAGGACGCCCGCGCCCCCTCGTGGACGTTCACGTACTGGCTGGTGTACTCGGTGGGGCCCCGCCACCCGAGCACGGCGTCGTACCGTGCCTGGGTACCCCCCTGGTCACGCTGCAGGTCGCTCTGCCATGGGGCATCGGCGAAGGCCCCCGGGTACGGTCCCGACGCGAGGAGGCCGCCTGACGTCGCCGGCGGCGTCGCCGCCGTCGGCCGGAGCCTGACCACCGCCCCCCACGCCACCATCGCCACCAGCACGACCGGGACGACCACCACCACCAGACCGTGCACTGCGGTCCACCCACGACGCCGGGGCTCGAGGGCGAAGAGCCGCCGGTCGAGCTTCCTGGGAGCCCGGCGAACGGTATGAGCGTCCCACTGGCCGCGCTGGGACGGGGCCGGTTGCAGCGCGTCCCAGCGCAACACCCGCCCCACGAGCCAGACGGGCAGGATCAGGAGGAGGGTGAGCATGCCGAGCAGCACCACGGTGAGGACGACTCCCACCCAATGGGAGACGGCGTGGAGCACACGACCCGCCCGGCGATCGAACGCCGGCGACCGGTGGCGCGCGACCGTGAGGCCGACGGCCAGGACGGCGACCACGACCGCAGGCACCACGAATCCACGCCACGCGAAGAAGGCGACGACCACCGCGGCGGCCCCGAGGCCCACCCACGCCGACGGCTGTCGGCGCTCCGCGGGGGATGCGCCCCGCTCCGCCCACTCCTGTGCCCGCTCCACCGGTGCCCAAACTAGACGGTCCCGCCTTGCGGTGGGCCGCGGCTCAGCCTTCGGCGGCCTCGTCGAGGGCGCGTCGGACCAGCACGCGGGCGAGGTGCTCTCGGAACTCGGAGCTGGCGTTGAGGTCAGCGGGCGCCTCGGTGCCCTCTGCGGCCAACGCCGCCGCTTCCGCGGCGTCGGCCCCACCGGCGAGTGCACCTTCGACACCCGTGGCCCGTAGGGGCGTGGCGCCCATGTTCACCAGGGCCACCCCGGGACCGCGGCCGCCGCCGGGCTCGCCCGCCTGGGCGGCCACGCCGACGATGGCCCAGTCACAGGCCCGCTGGGTGAACTTCTGGAACGACCAGCCGAGGCCGGCGAGGCGCGGCACCCGCACCTCGGTGAGGAGCTCGTCCTCGCCCACCGCGGTCTCGAGGAAGCCGGTGAACAGCTCGGCCGCGGGAATCGAGCGCTCGCCGGACGGGCCGGTGACGATGACCCGGGCGCCGAGGGCGAGCAGCACCGCGGGCAGGTCGGAGGCGGGATCGCCGTGGACCAGGGAGCCGCCGATGGTGCCACGGTGGCGCACCTGCGGGTCGCCGACCTGGCCGGCGGCGTGGGCGAGCAGCGGCACCTCCCGAGCGAGCAGCTCGCTGGTGTTGACCGTGTGGTGCCGGGTGAGGGCGCCGATGGCGATCTCGTCGCCGTCCTCGCGGATGAAGGCGAGGTCGGGGAGGCGGGCGATGTCGACGAGCACGGCGGGCGTGGCCAGGCGCAGCTTCATCAGGGGCAGCAGCGAGTGGCCCCCGGCGATGAGCTTGGCCTCGTCGCCGTGCTCGGCCAGGAGGCCCAGGGCGTGGTCGACGCTGGTGGCCCGCTCGTAGTCGAAGGCGACGGGGATCACGACCCCACCTCCGTGGCGCCGGTGGTGGCGCCGCTGAGGGTGGGCGCCGTGGTCGAGCCGGGCCGGACCGTGTCGAGGATGGCCACCGACTGACCCGAGGCGGACAGCACCGCCTTGACGATGTTGTGGTAGCCGGTGCAGCGGCACAGGTTGCCCTCGAGACCCTCACGCACCTCGCGCTCGGTCGGCTGCGGGTTCTCGGCCAGCAGCGAGACCGCGGCCAGCACCATGCCCGGGGTGCAGTAGCCGCACTGGAGGCCGTGTTGCTCGCGGAACGCCACCTGCACGGGGTGCAGGTCGTCGCCCGCCGCGAGGCCCTCGATGCTCGTGACGTCGGCACCCTCTGCCTGCACGGCCAGGACCGTGCACGACTTCACGGACTCGCCGTCGACCAGGACCGTGCAGGCACCGCACGACGAGGTGTCGCACCCGATGTTCGTCCCGGTGAGCCCGAGCACCTCTCGGAGGTACTGGACCAGCAAGAGGCGGGGCTCCACGTCGTGGCTCGCGACCACGCCGTTCACGGTCATCGTCACCTGCATGGGCAGATCCTGTCAGGTCGGCAGCCGCTCAGCGGACCAGACGCCGGAATCCGCTCAGCGCCCAGGTGCCGAAGACGACCAGGCCGGCACCGATGGCCACCAACCCGGGCCACACGTCGTCCCACGTGATCTGTCCCACGAAGCCGGCCCGTGCCATGTCGATGATGTAGGTCAGCGGGTTGAGGCGGGCCACGCGGGGCAACCAGCCCTCCTGGAGATCGATCGGGGTCTGACCGACGGAGAGGAACATCGTCACGAAGATGCCCACCTGGATCAGCGCGCTCGACTTCTGGTTCTTCACCCGGTACACGACCCCCAGACCCCAGAGCCCGGCGATCAGCGCGAACCCCTCGGCGGCCACGAAGAGGGTGACGAGGCCGAGGAGACCGTCGGTGAGCCGGGCGCCGGCGGCGAAGCCCACCACCGACACCGTGACCACCGGGAGCAGCACGCGCACGGCCGCCGCCATCATCGGGCCGAGCACGAGGCCGGCCCGGTGGGTGGGCGCCATCAGGAGACGGTCGTAGAAGCCGTTCTCGAGGTCGCGAGCCACCCCGAAGCAGATCCCCATGCCGGCGAAGGCGGCCCCCTGCATGATGGCCCAGGGCATGAACCAGTTCAGCGGGTTGTCGGTGGGGAACCCCGGGATCTCGGTGAGCGCGCTGAAGGCACCGCTGAAGGCCACGATGAAGAACAACGGCATCGCGATGGTCGGCACCACCGCCGAGGGCGTCCGCGCGATGTTGACCAGGCTGCGCTGCGCGAGCCCGCGTGCGACCGACAGCACGTGGCCGCCGGGCGCACTGGTCGTCGGCGCCGCGACAGTGGTCATCGGTCGCGCTCCAGGCGCTTCTGCATCTGGCGGACGGCGACGGCGATGGTGACCACCGAGATGGCGGCGGGCACGGCCACCGCCTCGAAGGCGTCCGACCAGTCGAAGCCGAAGATCACGAGGCGGCGGGCGGCGTCGATCATCCACGAGAGCGGGTTGTGCAGGGCCATCCACTGGAACCAGCCGTCCATCAGCTCAGCCGGGAAGAAGGCGGAGCTCATGAACAAGAGGATGAAGATCAGGGGGAAGGCGGCGTCGACGGTCTCCTGGCTGCCGGTGCGGATGCCCACCGCGGCGGTCACGCCGCCCACCATCAAGGTGACGGCCACCGCCATGGCCATGAGGGCCAGCACCGCGAGCGGGCCGCCTTCCACCCGGGCCCCGAAGACGGCGAAGATGACCACGAAGACCACGGTCTGGCAGGCCCCGAGGAGAGCCCCACCGGCGAGGCGCCCGACGAGGATCGCTGGGCGGGCCACCGGCGACGCGAGGAGCCGCTCGAAGAATCCGTTCTCGATGTCGAGGGCGAGGTCGGAGCCCCCGGACACCGCCCCGAACATCACTCCCTGGACGATGGTGGCGGGCAGGAGGAACTGGAGGACCGAATCGACCGGCGGGAACCCGGGGAGGTTGACAGCGCGCGCCATGGCCGAGTTGTTCACCGCAGCGATGAGCAGGGGGAAAATGAGCGACGGCAGCCACATCTCGGGCTGTCGGGCGGTCGAGCGCGCCGAGCGGGCCGCCAGGGCGAAGGCCTGGGCGACCGGGCGCAGGTCCCGGTCGTCGCCGGCTCGGCCGGTGGCGCTCGTGGCGACGGCCATGGTCAGGCCGCGGGCTCGTCGGCCCCGTCGGCGCCGACGTCGGGATCAGCGGCGTCGCCGGCACCCTCGAGGCGGCGCCCGGTGGCCTCGGCGAACACGTCGTCGAGGCTGGGCGCGTTCAGCTCCATGTGCTCGATGACCACCGCCGCCTCGTCGAGCGCTCGGACGACGGCGGTCATCTCACCGGCTCCGCCTTCGAGACCGATGGCGATGACCCCTGCCCGATCGGGCCGCTCTGGCCCGAAGGGCACGAGCGCAGCTCGCGCCGCGGCCTCCTGGTCGTCGCGGACCTCGAGGCGCAGGGTGGGCGCTCCGACGGCGGCCTTGAGCGCACTGGGCTCGCCCTCGCGCACGATGCGACCGCCGTCGATGATGGCGATGCGGGCGGCGAGCTGGTCGGCCTCTTCCAGGTACTGGGTGGTGAGGAACACGGTGGTGCCGTGCTCCTGGTTGAGCCGGCGCAGCTCGTCCCAGAGGTTGAGGCGGCTGCTGGGGTCGAGACCCGTGGTGGGCTCGTCGAGGAAGAGCACCTCGGGCTCGTGCAGGAGCGACAGGGCCAGGTCGAGGCGCCGGCGCATGCCTCCGGAGTACTTGCCCACCCGGCGGCCGGCAGCGGCGGTGAGCCCGACCCGCTCGAGCAGCTCCGCGGAGCGGGCCTCGGCGCGCGCCCGGGGCAGGCCGTAGAGCACGGCCTGGAGGCGCAGCAGCTCACGCCCGGTCATGAGGGGGTCGATGGCGGCGTCCTGGAGCGCCACACCGATGGCCCGCCGCACCTGGGCGGCCTCGGCGACGACGTCGAAGCCCGCCACCCGGGCGGTGCCGGCGGACGGCGCCAGCAAGGTGGTGAGCATGCGCACGGTGGTCGACTTGCCGGCGCCGTTCGGCCCGAGGAACGCGAAGACCTCACCCGGCTCGACCCGCAGATCGACGCCGGCCACGGCCTCGATCTCGCCGAACCGGCGCACCAGCCCCACCGCCTCCACCGGGATGGTCATGTGGTCCCCCTGAGTCGGTTCAGCGCGATGCCGCGAACAGCCGGGAGTAGGGCCATCCGGAGGGCACCTCGACCGGCGACGGCGCCGCCGGCAACAGGGTGACGACCTCCTCGCCCGGGCGGGTCATGGCGTAGTCCTCCCGGGCCCGCTCCTCGATCTCCTCGTCGGTCTGGAGATCGTCGATCTGGCCTTGGAGCTCGGAGATCTCGGCGTCGAGGGCGGAGAGATCCGACTCGGCGCGGGCCGTGGCGGACTGCTGGCGGAAGTAGGTCCGCGCCGGGAAGGCACCGAGGAAGGCGACGCCGGCCACCACCGCCGCCACCACGCCCATCCAGAACAGGCGGCGGCGCCGACGGGTGCGGTCGACGGTGGCGGGGGTGTCGTCGACGGGGTTGCGCCCGCCCTTGCCCTGCGCCTGTCGACGCACGGCCGCGGCCTCGTCGCGCGCGCGGCGCTCCTTCCGCGGCGCCATCAGCCGCTGCCCCTCGACAGCGCGTCGCCACCCCAGAACGCCGCGGCCTCGCCGAGGTCCTCCTCGATGCGCAGCAGCTGGTTGTACTTCGCCACGCGATCGCTGCGCGCCGGGGCGCCGGTCTTGATCTGGCCGCAGTTGGTGGCCACCGCGAGGTCGGCGATGGTGGTGTCCTCGGTCTCGCCCGAGCGGTGGGACATGACCGCGGTGTAGGCGCTGCGGTTGGCGAGGGCCACCGCCTCGAGGGTCTCGGTGAGCGACCCGATCTGGTTGACCTTGATCAGGATCGAGTTGGCCACGCCGGTGTCGATGCCGCGCTGGAGGCGCTCGGTGTTGGTCACGAAGAGGTCGTCGCCCACGAGCTGGACGCGGTCGCCGACGGCCTGGGTGAGCGCAGCCCAACCGTCCCAGTCCTCCTCGGCCATGCCGTCCTCGATCGACACGATCGGGTAGCGGCTCACCCAGTCGGCCCAGAACTCGGCCATCTCGCCACCCGAGAGGGTGCGACCCTCGCCCGAGAGCACGTACGAGCCGTCCTGGAAGAACTCGGAGGACGCGGGGTCGAGCGCGATGGCGATCTGGTCGCCCGGCGTGTACCCCGCCTGCTCGATGGCCGCGATGAGCACCTGCACGGCTTCTTCGTTGGAGGCGAGGTCCGGGGCGAACCCGCCCTCGTCGCCGACCGCGGTGGACAGGCCGCGCTCGTGGAGGACCTTCTTGAGCACGTGGTAGGTCTCGGTGCCCCAACGCAGCGCCTCGGTGAACGAGGCGGCGCCGACGGGCATGAGCATGAACTCCTGGAGGTCCACGTTGTTGTCGGCGTGGGCACCGCCGTTGAGGACGTTCATCATCGGCACCGGCAGGACGTGGGCGTTCGCGCCGCCCACGTAGCGGTAGAGCGGGAGCGCGAGCTCGTCGGCGCCGGCCTTGGCTGCGGCCAGTGACACGCCGAGGATGGCGTTGGCGCCGAAGTTGCCCTTGTTGGGCGTGCCGTCACCATCGATCATCCGGCGGTCCAGCTCGCGCTGGTCGAGGCCCTCGAGGCCCACGACCAGCTCGCGGATGGGGCCGTTCACGTTGGCGACGGCCTTGCTCACACCCTTGCCGGCGTAGCGGTCGCCACCGTCGCGCAGCTCGACCGCCTCGAACTGCCCGGTCGAGGCGCCGGAGGGCACGATGGCCCGGCCCCGGGCCCCGGACTCGAGGAGGACCTCCACCTCGACCGTCGGGTTCCCACGCGAATCCAGGACCTCACGGCCCACGACCTGTTCGATGGCGCTCACGTCCCGTGAGCCTAGTGGGGCTGATGTTGCTCTTGTGACCAATGTGGTGCAGCACTCCGAGCCCGGCGCCTTGAAATCTCGGAGTTCTCCTCCGAGATTTCAAGTCATCAAGTGAGATGTACTCCAAATCTCGCTGACGGACCTCTCGGCCGCTGTCAGCCGGCGAACTTGCCCTTCGCCATGCGTTCGGCCTCCATCAGCTCGAGTTCGTGCGCGCCCGAAACGACGATGCGCGGGTCGGGGACGAAGTCCAGGTCGGCGGACCGCTCGGCGTAGGGGGCGGCGTTGAGGATCACCCGCATGGCGTTGAGGCGGGCGAGGTGCTTGTTCTCCGAGCGGATGATGGTCCAGGGGGCGTCCGCGGTGGAGGTGCGCTTCAGCATCTTGTACTTGGCGTCGGTGAAGTCGTCCCAGTGCTCCTGGGCCTGGACGTCGATCTCACTGAGCTTCCACTGGCGCAGGGGGTCGTCCCGCCGGCGCTCGAACCGCCTCGCCTGCTCTTCCTTGTCCACGCTGAAGTAGAGCTTCACGAGGATGGTGCCCTGACGCACGAGGTCCTTCTCGAAGCCGACGACGCCCCGCATGAAGTTCTTGTACTCGAGGTCGGTGCAGAACCCGAAGACGGGCTCGACCATGGCCCGGTTGTACCAACTGCGGTCGAACAGGACCATCTCGCCGCCCGTGGGGAACTGGGCGACGTACCGCTGGAAGTACCACTGGGTGCGCTGCTCTTCGGTGGGCTTGCCGAGGGCCACCACCCGGTAGTGCTTCTCGTTCATGTAGCGGGTGACCCGGCGGATGGTGCCGCCCTTGCCGGCCGCGTCCCGGCCCTCGAAGAGCACGATCATGCGCTGATGGCTGGCCTCGAGATGGCGCTGGAGCTTGAGGAGCTCGACCTGGAACGGCTTCAGCTGCTCCTCCTGGCGTCGGCGGCGGACCGCGCCCTTCTCCTCCTTGCGCAGACGCTGGAGCTGGAGCTGCTCGGCCTCGTAGCGCTCGACCAGCAGGGACACGGGCACCTGCTCGCCGGCGACGGTGACGAGAGGTTCCGCGGCTTCCGACGCGGGTCCGGCGTCGGCCACATCGGTGGCGTCGTCGTCGGACGGGACGCCGTCGGCGCCGGTGCCGTTGGTGGTGTCGAGGGACATGGGGTTCCTTTCCGCCCTGCGGTTGCGGGCGAGGCTACCGGTCGGGGGTGGTGACGAGGACGGGCACCTCGACGACCGGGGGAACGCCCCACCCCGGCTCGTAGGCGAAGACGTCGCGTGCCGAACGGGCACCGGCGGCGGCGTCGACGAGCTCGAGGCAGTCGAGGTCGACGTAGGCGGGATGGGTGCGGCCACAGGCCCGGGCCAGGCGCAGCACCTCGTGGCGGAGGGCGCGCAGGTAGTTGGCGCAGCGCACCGATTTGAGGTCCGGGTCGAGACCGCGCTCCAGCCAGGGGGTCTGCGTGGCCACCCCGGCCGGGCAGCGGCCGGTGTGGCAGCGCTGGGCCTGGATGCAGCCGATGGAGAGCATGGCCTCGCGCCCCACGTTGACGAGGTCGCACCCGAGTGCCATCGCCATCAGCGCGGTGGCGGGCAGGCCCAGCTTGCCGGCGCCGATGAACACCACGTCGTCGGCCAGTCCCGCCTCGGCGAACGTCCGGTACACCCGGGGGAAGCCGATGCGGAACGGGAGCGACACGTGGTCGGCGAACACCAACGGCGCCGCGCCGGAGCCGCCCTCGCCACCGTCGATGGTGATGAAGTCGGGCCCCTCCTCCCGCTCGGCCATGCGGGACGCGAGCTCGTCCCAGAACGCCTGCTCCCCCACTGCGGACTTGATGCCGACGGGGAGCCCGGTGGCGCCGGCGATGCGCTCGACGAAGTCGATCAGGCCGTCGACGTCGGCGAATTCGCGGTGGTAGGGCGGGCTGATGCAGTCCTCACCAGCGGGGACGCCACGCATCTCCGCGATCTCGTCGGTGACCTTCTCGCCCGGCACGACGCCGCCGAGGCCCGCCTTGGCCCCTTGCGAGAGCTTGATCTCGATGGCCCGGACGGGTGACCGATCGACCTGGGCCACGAGCCGATCGAGGTCGAACCCGCCGCGCTCGTCACGGCACCCGAAGTAGCCGGTCCCGATCTGCCAGATCAGCTCGCCCCCGTGTTCGTGGTGGCGGGACACGCCACCCTCGCCGGTGTTGTGCAAGCAGCCGGCGATCGCCGCACCCCGGTTGAGTGCCTCGATGGCGGCACCGCTGAGCGACCCGAAGCTCATGGCCGAGATGTTGACGATCGAGCGGGGGCGGAACGCGCGCGGGCGATCGTGGGCGGCGCCCAGGACCTTGGCGCAGGCCACCTCGACGTCGTGGGGCGCGGGCGCGGCGTGGGCGGGGAAGGCGGCGTGCTTGACGATGAGGTACTCGGGCGTGGTCTCGAGGTCGTTGTCGGTGCCGAAGCCCGTGAGGCTGTTCTCCTGCTTCGACGACGTGTAGACCCAGCGTCGCTGATCCCGGGTGAAGGGCCGCTCCTGGTCGTTGTCGGTGACGATGTACTGGCGCAGCTCCGGACCGACGGCCTCGAGCAGGAAGCGGAGGTGGCCCACCACCGGGAAGTTGCGCAGGATGGCGTGGCGGCGCTGGAGCAGGTCGTAGGCGGCGAGGCCGCCGAGGCCGGCGGCGCCGAGTGCTGCGAGTCGACCGGCACGCGTGCTCACAAAGGCGACGGTAGGTCGCCGTCACCAGCTGTTCACAGGGTCCAAGGTCACCACGCACCGGGCCGACCGTCGGTCACGAAGGACGGTCCGGCGGCGGCACCTCCGCGTTCCGGGTACTCCCCTGGGTTCTCCACGACACACGGGAGTACCCGGAACGAAGGGCCGGTGCGGGATGTCGAACCCACCCGTCGGTCACGACGTGCCGGCGGGCGTGTGACACTGCGGGCCATGGCCGACGCAGGGGACGAGACCGTGGCAGACGACCGGTACGACGTGGTGGTGATCGGCGCCGGCTACGGCGGCGCCACGGCGGCTGCGCTGCTCGCCCACGCCGGCCGTCGGGTCGCTCTCGTCGAGCGGACGCCACGGGCGGGCGGCAAGACCCAGACCCTCGATCGCAAGGGCTACCGCTACGAGATGTTCGGCGCCGTCGGCATCCCCGCGGTCGACTCCCGCTTCCACGAGCTCGTCGACCTCCTGGGCCTCGACGTCGAGCTGCTCATCCCCGAAGGCGAGCAGGCGGCCGTGCGCTACCGGTCCCCCGACGGGGAGTGGCGCCTGCTGCGCAGTGCCCTGCGCCAGAGCGGCGCACCTGAGGAGCTCGAGAACCTGAAGCGGGTGTTCGGCGCCACCGACGAGGACGTGGCCGCCCTCGGCGAGTTCTACCTGGGCATGCTCGCGCTCACCGACGACGAAGTGGCCGCCCTCGACGAGGTCGGGATGGCGGACTTCATGGCCCCCTACGGACTGGCGCCGGGGCTGCAGTCGCAGATCTTCGCCACCCTCAACATGCTCTTCGTGGTCGCGGTCGACCGCCTCGCGGCGTCCGAGGCGGTGCTCGTGCTGCGCAACATGGTCCTCGGCGGCGCCGGACGGTTCCACAAGGGCGGCTACGGGCGGGTGGCCGAGGCCTGCGCCGACCTCGTCACCGCGCGGGGCGGGCGCTACCTGACGAGCACCCGGGTGCGGCGGATCGTGACCGATGGCGGGCGCGCGGTCGGCGTCGAGACCGACGAGGGCGTCATCCGGGCCCACGCCGTGGTCTCCAACGCCGGCATCCAGCCCACCGTCCTCGGCCTGGCCGGGGCCGACCACTTCCCCGCCGACTACGTCGAGCGGGTGCGTGGCCTGGAGCCGAGCTGGTCGATCGCCGGGATCCGCTACGTGTTCGACACCCGCGTGTTCGACGCCGCCCTCACGCCGGTGTTCTCGGACCAGAGCTGGCTCGACCAGGCCCGCTTCGACGCCATGTGCGCCGGCGAGTGGCCCGACGTGCCCCTCATCGCCATCGACGTCGCCTCGGAGTTCGACCCCTCGCTGGTGGCCGAGCCCGGCCACCAGGTGGCCAACATCCAGGTGTTCGTGCCGCCCGACCCGGGGGACGGGCGAGGCGCCGAGGTCACCGCCGAGGCCGTGCGCCGGGCCCAGGCGGTCCTCGACGAGCTGTACCCCGACCTGCGGGCCCACACCATCCGCACCGAGCCCTACGGCCCCCGCCAGATCTCCCGCATGACCCGGGACTCGGTCGTCCCCGGCGCCGGCGGCGAGGCCGTCGGCCTGGCCCAGGTCGTCGGCCAGGTGGGCCGCTCGAAGCCCGACGCCCGCACCCCCCTGCCGGGCCTCTACCTCGTGGGCTGCGACGCCGGCGGCCGCGGCTCGGGCACCCACCAGGCCGTCGACTCCGGCTTCAACGTCGCCGCCTTGGTCGACGCCGACCTCCCCTGACCCACCTCTCCTGACCCACGTTCGTTGGAGGAAATAACCCCCGCAGAGCGGGGGTATTTCCTCCAACGAGATCATCTGGTAGACCACGGGCACTTCCTCCTCTCACCCGTCTCCGAACGTGGAGGAAGTCATGCTCGACAGCACCGTCGCGGAGCTCGCCGCGACCCAGTACGGCGTGTTCGCCCGGTTCCAGCTCCTCAGCCTGGGCATCTCGGACAAGCAGATCGAACGGTTCCTGAAGTCCGGCGTCTGGATCAGACTGGCGCCGGGTGTCTACGGATACCCCGGGCACCGCACCACATGGGACCGCCGCCTGTGGGTGGCGTACCTCGCCGCCGGTGAGCGGGCGAGCGTGTCACACCACTCGGCAGCGGCCGACTTCCGGGTCCCGGGCTTTCCGCGACGGGATCTGCACCTCACCGTTCCGCACCCCGATCATCAGCGAGTCAAGGGTGCGACCGTGCATCAGAGTCGGGTCTTGCCCGCCCATCACATCATCGTGCTCAACGGGCGGCGCACGACGACCCTCGCCCGCACCTTGGTGGATCTGGCGCCGCACGTCAGCCTGGCGCGGCTGGATCACGCCTACGAGCACGCCATCGTCACCGAGCGGCTCACGTACTCCAAGATGGCCCGCACCTTCCGAGAGCTCGCCGCGCCGAGCCGCAAGGGCATGAACAAGCTCGCCCACGTCTTGGACGAGCGCGGTCCCGGCTACGTCGCGCCGGCATCGGAGCTCGAGCGCATGCTGCACGAGGTCGTCGGCCTCGCCGGGCTGCCACCACTCGTCCGCCAGCACCCGCTCCCCGGCCATCACGGGGTCGAGGGCTGCGTCGACGGTGCCCATCCGGAAGCTCGCCTGATCATGGAAGCGGACGGCCGGCGTTGGCACACCCGGCTCGCCAACCTCGCCCGCGACCTGGCGCGGGACAAGCAGGCGGCCCGAGTGGGGTGGGACACGCTCCGATTCATCTTCGTGGAGCTCACCGATGACCGCACCGAATCCGCGGCCACCATGCGCGACGTCTACGACGAGCGTCTCGACCTTCTTCGGAGGAAATAGCCCCCGTATACGGGGGCTATTTCCTCCAACAGATGGTCGCCGGGGTCAGCCGGTGAATGCCGGGGCGACCGGGACCGGCGTGGTGGGGGTGGGAGCGAAGGTGACCGCAGCGACGGCGACGTGGGCGCCGTCGCTCATCACGATGCTGCACGGCGTGAGCCGGCAGTCGATCGCCTCGTCGGCGAAGTCGAACTCAGCGCCCAAGCGGACATTCGCACGGGCTTCACCGGCGGCGTCCACCGGAACCGCCTCTATGAACCCGACCCGGCATGGTCCCCGGGGAGCTGCCACCCCTCGGCACTGCGAGAAGTTCCAACGGCCGTCGGGATCGAAGCCGGTTCCCTCGAAGTGTACGAACTGGCCGTCGCGGAGGTTGGTCGACGGGGTCACCGTCAGCGTCACCGGCGCAATCGGGCCGTCGGCGGCGAACGCGAGGGTCGCGGCCGCAAGCACCGGTCGTGAAGCGAAGTCCCCCTCGCCGCTCAGCACCACGATCGCACAGCTCGCCGACGGTGCGCGGCAGTCGTACGACTGACCGTCGACCTCCTCGATGACCGCTTGCACGACGCCGTTCTCCGAGATCGACCCGCCGGCGTCGGAGCGAACCCCGTCCAGCCCCGGGTCGGCCACCCCGGCCCTTGCACACCGGCCCTCGGCGGGCACGGCGGCGTTCGAGCACTGCCACACCTCGAACTCGGTGTTCGGGGTCAGCCCACTGACCTCGACCGCCACCACCTGCTCATCCACGAGACCAGTGTTTGGGGCAACCGTGATGTCGGCGGACGCCTCGGCCGCCGGCGCCGATGCGATCGTCGTTGGTGGCGCCTGCGCGGCGGCGGGCACTGTCGCGACGCCGAGGATGAGCGCCGTCACGAGAGGGATGACCCGGGCCTTCACTACGCCGCCAGATTACGCGTCGAGACGATGGAGGTGAGGCGAAGCGCCCGACGCCGACGCCCGCCGACTGCTGCGCGCACGCTCTTCTGCGCGGCGACCGTCATCCGACCCGAAGGGATCCACGGCGCGAACTCGGCCTTCCGCTCCAGGATCAGCGGACCCACCGGGCCGAGTCGGCTCGCCCCGGCCCACCGCCGGGGTCAGCGGTGGGCGGCGAGGTGGAGGGCGGAGAGGATGGCGTTGCGGAGGTCCCGGGGGTCGATGACCTCGTCGACGCCCATCGACGAAGCCATGCGCCACACGCCGGCGGCCTGCGCCGCCTCGACCCGGGCCTGCTCGTCGGCGTCGAGGCCGGCGCTGGCGCCGCCCGGGCCGGCGGGCATCGAGCTCATGGTGACGTTGGGGAACGCGAACGTGGTGGTCTGGTGGTCGAAGGGGTTGTGGCCCATGACCGTGGACCCGAACCCGAAGGCCTTGCGCAGGGTGACGTGGATCTTGGGGCCGGTGAGGCGGCGCTCGGCCTGGAACATGCGGCCCGCCCACTTGAGGATGCCGTCACGCTCGGCCTGGGTGCCGGCCAGCACGCCGGGGTTGTCGGCGAGAAACACGACGGGGAGCCCGAAGGCACCGACCGAGGTGAGGAAGTCGGCACCCTTGATGGCCGCGTCGCGGTCGATGGTGCCCGCCCGCACGGACGGGTCATTGGCCACCAGCGCCACCGACCGACCGCCGATCCGGGCGAGGGCGCACACCAGCGAGCGCCCGTAGCCGGGCTGTATCTCGAAGAGGCTGCCGGCGTCGACCAGGCGCTCCAGGACGTCGACCATCCGGTAGGGCCGACGGTCGCTGACGGGCACCACGGACAGCAGGTCGTCGAGGCGTCGGGGCCCGGTGTCCGCGCCGGCGTCCGCGCCGGCGCCCCCCTCACCGTCGCCGGTGCCTTGCGGCCCGGTCACGACGGGCACCGCGCCGCCGGCGTGGGACGGCAGGTAGGACAGGTAGCGGCGGGCCAGCATCAGCGCCTCGGCGTCGGTGCCCACCACCCGGTGCACGGTGCCCGCCGGCTCGCAGACCGCCGGGCCGCCCAGCTCCTCCTTGGTCACGTCCTCGCCGATGGCCGCCTTCACCAACGGCGGTCCCCCGGTGAACAGTGCCCCGTGGGCGGTCATCACCACGAAGTCGCTCAGCGGCGCGGCGAGCGCGCCGTGCCCGGCGGAAGCGCCGAGCACCAGGCAGACCATGGGCACCCGACCGGACAGGTCGGCCAGCGCCAGCAGGTCGCCGGGCGTTCGAGCCGGCGCCTCACCGGCGGTCAGACGATGGCCGGCGCCGTCGAGGAGGAACACCAGCGGCACCCGCTCCTGCGCCGCCAGCTGCACCACCCGGTAACGCTTGGCCGCCGAGTCCCGGCCGATCGAGCCGCCCTGCACCGTGAAGTCCTCGGCCGCGGCCAGCACGACCCGCCCGTCGACGTCACCGAAGCCGGCCACCAGCGCGTCGCCGGGCAGGTCGGGGCCGCCGACGAGGGTCCCCAGCTCGACGAAGGTGCCGGGATCGAACAGGGCGTCGAGCCGGGCCCGGGCGTCCAGCTTGCCCCGGGCCGCCATCAGCCGCTCGACCCGCTCGGCGCCGCCCATCGCGTGCGCGGCGGCCCGGCGGCGCTCGAGCTCGGCCAGCGCCGGCGCCCACTCCGCAGGCACGCCGGTGTCACGGTCCGTGCCGGCCGCCCCGAGCGGCGTCGCCGATGCATCGCCGGTGCCCACGCCCACGTCCTCGTTCACGCCGCTCCCCCACGGGTCTCCTGGTGGGCCCCCACCCTATGGGGCCAGGTCAGCGAGGAATCCGGGGCGCACGCCGGCGGAGGTGCCGAGCCGGATCGCTCCCCCGTGGACCCACCGGCCCGGAAAATGGGGCGAGGGGGCGCTCAGGCGCCCAGCTCGGCCTTGGCCGTCGTCCACCAGCGGTCGAGGGTGGCGGCGTCGGCGGCGTTGAGGTCGATGCCTTCGGCGTCGGCCAGTCGCTCGACGACGCGGAAGCGCGCCTGGAACCTGTCGGCGGCACCCCGCAGCGCGGACTCAGGATCGATGTTCAGGTGGTGCGCCAGGCCGGTGGCGGCGTAGAGGATGTCGCCCACCTCGTGCGCCGATGGATCCTCGCGGGCCTCGGCCACCTCGGCCTCGACGTCGGCGAAGGCGGCATCGAGCGAGGGGTACGCGAACCCCGAGTTGTCGGCCCGCTTCTGCACCTTGGCGGCGTAGAGGAGCGCCGGCAGGGCCGCCGGGATGCCGTCCATCACGCTGTCGCGACCCTTCTCGGCCTTCTTGATCTGCTCCCAGTTGCGCATGACGTCACCGGCGCCCTCGACCTCGACGTCGCCGAAGACATGGGGGTGGCGCAGGCGGAGCTTGTCGTGGATACCCCGGGCCACGTCGGCGAGGGTGAACTGGCCCTCCTCGGTGGCGAGGGTGGCGTGGAAGAACACCTGGAAGAGCAGGTCACCCAGCTCCTCCTCGAGGTGCTCGAAGCCGGTGCCCGCCTCGACGTCGACGCCGTCGATGGCCTCGATGGTCTCGTAGGTCTCCTCGATCAGATGGCGACCGAGGCTGGCGTGGGTCTGCTCCGCGTCCCACGGGCACTCCTGGCGCAGCGTGATGACCAGCTCCTTGAAGCGCTGGAGCTCGGCCGCCACCGGGGCGGCCAGCTCGGGGATCCACAGCGACGTGAGGTGGTCGGCGTCGACCTCCCGGTCGAGGTCGTCCCACGCCACCTCGGCGACCCGCTCGTCGGGCAGGCCGAGGCGCTGGAGCACCACGACCCGCTCGGGGGCGTCGTCCTCCACCGCCAGCTTGATGTCCGAGAGCACCGAGCGGCGATCGCATTGGGCCACCAGCAGCGGCCCCCGCTCCCCCGCGGCCTCGACCGCGAAGCGCTGGCCGTCGACCAGGCGCGCGCCGGCGGCCACCGGGTCGATGCGCAGGCGCGCCCAGGCCAGATCCACGAACGAAAGCGCCGGCAGCAACTCCACTTCGACGTCGTGCGCCGGGTCTCCCGCCGCCTCGAGGAGCAGCTCGACCGTGCGCTCGGCCACCACCGGGGAGCCGGGCACCGCGTACAGCACCCGGTGGTGCTCGGCCACGGCCGCCAGCAGCGCGTCGGCGATGGTGCGGTAGACCTCGTCGAGGGTGTCCGCCCCGTCGTACACGGCGTCGAACGACGCGGCCTCCCCCACCACGGGCGCCGCCGGATGGCGGGTGGTGCGCAGGTAGCGGTGCGGGGTGGCCTCGATGGCCGCGAGCGTGCCCGCGGTCACCAGGTCCGGGCCGGCGGGGCCGAGCCCGACGACGACGAGGTGGTCCGTCAACCCCCGGGGACGGTGGAGGGGGTGGCCGCCGGGTCGACCGTGGGCAGCGCCACCGTGGTGGTGGGCGACTCGGGGCCCTCGGGCGGGACGACGGTCTGGGTCTCGGGGTCCCAGCTGCCGTAGCGGGGGTTCACCTCGACGTCGGCGTTGGCCAGGGCGTCGGGCAGGAAGGTGTTGAGCGGGTCGTCGGCCGGCGTCTCGAGCTGGGTGCGGATCTGCTCCTCCACGTCCTCGAAGGGCTGCACGCCCTTCGAGCTCACGAGGATGAGGTGGAAGCCGAACTCGGTCTCGACCGGGCCCGTGACCTCGCCCACGGTGGCCTCGTCGATGGCGGTCTCGAACTCGGGCACGAAGGTGCCCGGCGCCTGGCAGCCGAGATCGCCGCCCTGGGCGCCCGAGCCGGTGTCGGTGGAGTTCTCCTCGGCCAGGGTGGCGAAGTCGGCCCCGCCCTCGAGCTGGGCCAGCAGGTCGTTGGCGGTGGCCTCGTCCTCGACCAAAATGTGGCTGGCGCAGTTCTGGGTGAACTGGTCCTGGTTGTCGTCGTAGTAGGCCTGCACGTCGGCGTCGGTGACGCCCGCCTCCTCCTGCGCCTCGGCCGCGAGTGCCTCCGAAAGCGCCACCGCCTGGGCGTTGAAGGTGATCTCGAAGTCTCGGAACTCCTCGGAGAAGGTGTCGAAGAAGGCCTGCCCGGCGGCGGGGTCCGCCGTGGTCTGGGTGGGGTCGGTCGGCTGCGGGGCCAGCTGGGAGGCGAACTGCGCCTCGGCGGCGTCGCGGTCCTCCTGGGTGATCTCGAGGCCGCGCTCCTCGAACTCGTCGTTGATGATGATGGAGACCACCCGCTCCTGGAGCACCTGGGCCGTGAAGGCGGTGCTCACCGTCTCCTCACTGGCGTCCTCGCCGAACACGGCGGTGTAGAACTGCGAGTCGGGGTTCTGCTTGGCGTAATCGACGAGGTCGTCGATCTCGTCCTCGATCACCTGCTGGCTCACCTCGGTGCCGTTCACGGTGAGCGCGGTGCCGCCGGTGTCGGAGTCGGAGCAGGCCGAGAGGGCGGCGGCGAGCAGCACCACGAGCGCGACGGCAGAGAGTCGGAGGGTTCGGGTCACAGGGCGATCATCCTAGGGGGCGGGGTCCCCCGCCCAAAGGTCAGGCCGGATCACAGCTGGGCCGGTCCAGTTGGACAATCAGCGGGCGTGACCTGGTGACGTGGCGAGCGGAGCGGAGCCGCACGGTCGGCGAACCGGATGGCGAAGCCGCTCCGACGGAGGAGGAGCCAGTGTCAGGGGCCGATGTCAGGCACGAGTTGGCGGAGCAGGGCGACGAGGTGGTCGACGAGGTCGGTGGCGGTGTTGACCGGTACCTGGAGCTGGCCGATCTCCTCCTTGTAGACCGCCTTGGGTGAGAGGCGCTTGAGGCGGATCTGCTGGCTGGTCTTCAGGGCCAACGGAGCGAAGCGGGCCAGGAAGGCCGGCCCGCCGAACGACGGGCCCTTGGTCACGGCGATCTCACGCAGTCCGAGCCGGGCGCACTCGGCCCGGAGACGGGCCACGCCGAGGAGCGCCTCGGCGGTCTCGGGGAGGGGGCCGTAGCGGTCCTGCCACTCGGCCCGGATGTCGTCGACCTCGGCCTCGGTGGTGACCGCGGCGAGCCGCCGGTACGCCTCGAGCCGCAGCTCCTCCTTGGGCACGTAGTCGACCGGCACGTTGGCGTCGAAGGGCAGGTCGATCTTGACCTCGGCAGGCTCGACGGGTGTCTCGCCCTTCAGCTCGGCGACCGCCTCCGTGACCATCTGGCAGTAGAGGTCGTAGCCGACCGCGGCGATGTGGCCGGACTGGCCCACGCCGAGCAGGTTGCCGGCGCCGCGGATCTCGAGGTCACGCATGGCGATCTTGAAGCCCGAGCCCAGCTCGGTGGCCTCGCCGATGGTCTTGAGGCGCTCGTAGGCCTCCTCGGTGAGGGCCCGGTCCTGCGGGGTGAACAGGTAGGCGTACGCCCGCTGGCCCGAGCGCCCGACCCGGCCGCGCAGCTGGTGGAGCTGGCCCAGCCCGAGCAGGTCGGCGCGGTCGACCACGAGGGTGTTCACGGTGGGCATGTCGATGCCGGACTCGATGATGGTGGTGCAGACGAGGACGTCGAAGCGGCCCTCCCAGAAGTCGATGACCACCCGTTCCAGGGTGCCTTCGTCCATCTGCCCGTGGGCCACCGCCACCCGGGCCTCGGGCACGAGATCGCGCAGGTTGGCGGCCACCGCCTCGATGTCCTTCACCCGGTTGTGCACGAAGAACACCTGCCCGTCGCGCAGCAGCTCGCGGCGGATGGCCTCGGACACCGCCCGTTCGTCGTACTCGCCGACGTAGGTGAGGATGGGCTGGCGCTCGGCGGGGGCGGTGTTGAGCAGCGTGAGGTCGCGGATGCCGGTCAGGCTCATCTCCAGGGTGCGCGGGATGGGCGTCGCCGTGAGGGTGAGGACGTCGACGTCGGCCTTCAGCGTCTTCATCGCCTCCTTGTGGGTGACGCCGAAGCGCTGCTCCTCGTCCACCACGAGCAGTCCCAGCTTCTTGAACGAGATGTCCTCGGAGAGCAGGCGGTGGGTGCCGATGATGACGTCGACCGACCCGTCCTCGAGCCCCTTGGTGACCGCTCGTGCCTGGGCGTTGGTGAGGAACCTGCTGAGCACCTCGACCCGGACCGGGTAGGGCGCAAAGCGCTCGCTGAAGGTCTGGAAGTGCTGCTGGGCCAGCAGCGTGGTGGGGACGAGCACCGCCGCCTGGTGACCGTCCTGGACCGCCTTGAACACGGCCCGGATGGCGACCTCGGTCTTGCCGAAGCCCACGTCGCCGCACACCAGGCGGTCCATGGGCACCGTCTCCTCCATGTCCGCCTTCACCTCGCTGATCGCGGTCAGCTGATCGGGCGTCTCACGGAAGGGGAAGGCGTCCTCGAGCTCGCGCTGCCACGGCGTGTCGGGGCCGAAGGCGATGCCCGGGCTGTTGACCCGGGTCTGGTAGAGCACGACCAGCTCCTGGGCGATCTCGGCCACCGCCGAGCGCACCTTGGACTTGGTCTTCTGCCAGTCCGAGCCGTTGAGGCGGCTGAGGGTGGGCGTCTCGCCGCCGGTGTAGTGGCGCACGGCGTCGATCTGGTCGGACGGCACGTACAGCTTGTCGCCACCCCGGTACTCGAGCAGCAGGTAGTCGCGCTCGTGGCCGGCGATGGCCCGCTTGACCATGCCGCCGTAGCGGGCCACGCCGTGCTGGTGGTGCACGACGTGGTCGCCCACGGCGAGGTCGTCGAAGAAGCCCCGGGCGTCGCGCTGGCGGGCCCGGGGCGGCCGATGCGCCCGGCGCCGGCCGGTCACGTCGCTCTCGGCCAGGACCGCGAGCTTCAGCGACGGGAGCACGAAGCCCCGCTCGAGCGGGGCCACGACGAGGTGCCCTCCGCGGCCGGTCAGGTCGAGCGGTGCGGCGGCGGCCAGTCGAGGCTGCGAGGCCTCGAGGCGATCGGCGACGTGCACGCCGTGCTCGGAGAGCAGCTGACCCACCCGCGCGCCCGAGCCGGCCCCGTCGGCGGCGACGACGAGGCGGAAGCCGTCGGCCAGCAGGTCCGCCAACTGCTTGACCAGCCGGGCGCCGTCGCCCACGACGGGATCCCAGCCGTGGGCGGCCACCCGCACCACGTCGGGGCCCTCAGGGGCGTTGGTCACCGACCACGCCGGCACCTCCGTGTGGGCCAGCAGTCGGTCGAAGGGCAGGTGCAGCTGCGGCAGTTCCCGATCCCCCGCCCCCCAGGTCTGGGCCAGGGTCGCAGCGAGATCGGCCTCCTCGGCGAGCAGGTCGGCGGCGCGGTCGCGCAGGCGGGAGGGCTCCACCAGGAGCAGCTGGGCATCGTCCGGGAGCAGGTCGGGCAGCAGGTGCTCGTCCTCGACCAACCAGGCGAGCCAGGACTCCATGCCGTCGAAGGTCTCGCCCGCGGCGAGGCGCTCCCACTGCTCGCGTCCCCACGGCTCGGATCCGACCAGGGCCTCGGCCCGGGCCCGCACCTCCTCGGTGGGCTGGAGCTCGCGGCACCCGAAGATCTCGACCTCGGCGAGGTCGACCGTGGCCCGCTGGTCGGCCACCGAGAACTCGGTGAGGCGGTCGACCTCGTCGCCCCAGAGGTCGATGCGCACGGGGGTGTCGGCGGTGGAGGGGAACACGTCGATGATCGAGCCCCGGACGGCCAGCTCGCCGCGGTGCTCCACCTGGTACTCGCGGCGGTACCCCGAGCGCACGAGTCGTTCGACCAGGTCGGTGGCGTCGACCGCCTCGCCGCGCCGCACGACCACGGGCTCGACGTCCTCGACGTGGGGGCCGAGGCGCTGCACCAGGGCCCGGACGGGGGCGACGAGCACGCGCGGCAACCGCTCGGGGTGGCGCAGGCGCCACATGCCCCGGAGGCGGTGGCCCATGGTCTCGACGCTCGGGCTGACCCGTTCGAACGGCAGGGTCTCCCAGGCCGGGAAGAGGTCGACGTCGTCCTCGCCGAGGAACGTGGTCAGGTCGCGGGCCAGGCGCTCGGCGTCACCCGAGGTGGGCACCGCCACCACGATGGGTGAACGACGGGAGACCTCGGCGAGGCCGGCGATGGTGAAGGCCCGGGCCGGCTCGGGAACGGCGAGGACCGCCGACGAGCGCCCCAGCAACTGCAGCACCGCCGGCTCGTCGCGCAGCAGCGGGGGCAGGGACGCGAGGCTCACCCGTCGAGTCTAGGAACGGCGACCGGATCCGACGCCCTCCGGACGGGCTCTCGTGGAGGTCCGTCCGGAAGGGGTCGCCGGCGGGTGGTCAGCCCTCGGACTGCTCGCTGCCGAAGCGATCGGGGAAGGCCTCGGCCAGGTAGTCGGCGTCGAGGCTGGCGACCGCGGCCGGGCGGTCGATGTCGAAGGTGTCGTTGAGCTGGGCCACGGTGACGTGGTCGATCAGGGCCCACACCGTCTCGGCGGGCGTGTCCTCGGGAAGGCACCCGTTCTCGCCCAACTCGACGAGGGGGACCTCCTCCGGGTCGAGGCCCAGGGCGGACACGAAGGCGGAGAGGCCGCCCTCGGCCTGGATGAGCGGGCACGGGTCGACGAACACCGCGTGGCCGCTGTCGGCGATCTCGATGAGACGCTTCGGGGCGTCGAGCCACTCGTAGGTCTGCTCCACCCGATCCATCTCGATCACGGTGTCGCCCTCCGCGGCGATGATCAGCGACGGGACCGGCGGCGGCGAGGTGTCCTCGAGGAGCCCGGCGGTGTCGAACTCGAACTCACACTCGCCGTCCTCGTTCTCGCTGACGCTGGCGTACTGCCCGGTGTCCGTGCCCGGTTCGAGCGGTGTTCCCGGGGCCTGGCCGATCCAGAGATCGACCCGGGGGTCGTAGGCCAGCGTGCCCGAGGCGCTGCCGCCGGCGCTGTGGCCTTCGGCGGCGACCTGCTCGGTGTCCGCCACGCCCGAGAGCGGCGAGGCCCCCTCGGCGGACTCGTCTGCCAGCAGGTCCAGCGCCTCGGTGAGCTGATCGCTGTCGAGGAACTGCTCGCTCTCGTCGCGCGGCTCGCACTCCTGCTCGCCGCCACCACCGCCACCGCCGCCATCGGTGGCGCCGGAGAGCGCGGCGACGACCCCACGCTCGGGATGATCGACCGACGCGACGACGTAGCCCCAGGACGCCACATGGCTGTTGTGCATGTTGGCGAAGCGCAGGTTGCCGGCGGCGCCGTGGCTGTGCATCACGACGGGGAACGGGCCGTCCGCGCTGGCGGGCACGTCGACGTAGGTGTCGGGCGGCACCACCTCGCCCGAGAGAGCCCCAGGCAACAGGCTGACGATCTGCGGGCCGAAGATGTCCTCGCCCGCGTAGCTGTAGGGCGTGGCGTCGTCGGCCACGGCGTCGCGGTCGACCGGGTAGAACACCGCGACCTGGTGGTCGCCGTCGAGCTGGAGGTCGACCTCGCCCACGGCATAAGGGCCCCGGGTGGCGTAGTCGACGGGATCGGCCGCCTCGATCGTCGTCGTGGTGGCGTCGCCCCCGGCCGCGTCGTCACCGCCGCCGCCATCGTCGCTGCTGCACGACACGGCGCCCACGCCGAGCGCCGCCACCGCGACCACCATCACCAACGTTCTGCGCACCGCTCCCCCTTCCGTCGCAGGCCGGTGCCCGCGTCCGCCCATCATCTCAGACGAGCGTCGGCGCACCAGGGTCGGGGCCGGGACGCGGATCGGACGCGCGCGCCGCCCCGCTCTGCGAACATGGAACCCATGGGTTGCTGCCTCGTCGTCATCGCCAGCTGGTTGTCCCCGCGCCTGGCGCTGTTCCTGCTCTGGCTCTTCGGCGACCGCCTGTCGTTCGCCTTCGAGTCGTGGTGGATGGGCTTCTTCGGGTTCCTGGTGCTCCCGTGGACGACCCTCTTCTACGCCTTGGCGTACGCGCCCATCGGGGGCGTGCAGGGCATCGGTTGGCTCTTCGTCGCCACCGGCCTCGTCTTCGACATCATGTCGTGGGGCGGCGGCGGCAAGCAGTACAACGACCGCAGCAACGCCTGATCCACCCTGGGCCCCGCCCCGTGGGTGAGGGGTGGGGCTCAGCCCTGGGTGTTGAACCGGTTCATGGCCGCCTCGACACCGTCGTCGAGGATGGCCTCCACCGCGTCGGCGGCGACCTGCACGGCGAGGTCGAGCTCGATCCGATCGGCCTTGGGCACCCGCTTGAGCACGTGGGCGGCGCCCTGCTCCTTGCTCGGCGGCTTGCCCACGCCGATGCGGACCCGCACGAAGTCGTCGCTGTGCAGATGGGCCTTGATGGACCGCAACCCGTTGTGCCCGGCCAGACCGCCGCCGACCTTGAGCTTGAGGCGACCCACCGGCAGGTCGAGCTCGTCGTGGACGACGACGAGGGCATGCAGGTCGTCCTCGACCCCGTACCGGCGCACGAGCGGGGCCACCGCTTGGCCCGACTCGTTCATGTAGGTGAGCGGGACGGCAAGAGCGAGACGCTTGGCGCCCACGCGCACCTCGTCGGCGGTGGCGTGCTCCTTGCTGCGGCGTAGCCGGGCGCCATGGCGCTCGGCGAGGAGCGCGACGACCTCTGCACCGACGTTGTGGCGGCTGCGCTCGTACTCGGCCCCGGGGTTGCCGAGGCCCACGACCAGCAGATCGGCGGGGGTGCCCCGCCGGCGATCAGCCCGCGTCGCCGCCGGCGTCGTCGCCGGAGCCTTCGCCGGACGCCTCGGCGGCGCCCTCGCCTTCGCCCTCCTCGCCCTCGCCGGCTTCCTCGGCGGCGGCATCCATGGAGGCACGGGTCATCTCGCCGAGCACGACGGGATCCTCTTCGTCGACCTCGGTGCGCACGCCCGACGGGAGGGCCAGGTCGGCCACGCGGATCGAGCCGCCGACCTCGAGCTCGGAGATGTCGGCGACGATCTGATCGGGGATGGACCCGGGCTTGGCGATGATGGTGAGGCTGAACAGCGCCTGGGTGACGGTGCCGTTCTCGCGCTCGACGAGGGTGGCCTCGCCCTCGAGGACGACGGGCACCTCGACCTCGATGTCGGCGTCACGGTCGATGAGGATGAAGTCGACGTGGGTGACGGTGCGCTTCACGGGGTTGCGCTGGAGCTCCTTGACGATGCTGAGGTGCTCCTCGCCGTCGATGTCGAGGTTGATGAGGGCGTTGAGGCCGGCATCGGTGGTGAGGCACTGGCGCAGCGACCGCCAGTCGACGGTGACCGCCTTGGGATCGCTGCCGAGCCCGTAGACGACGCCCGGGATCTTGCCCTCGGCACGCAGGCGGTTCGACGGCCGGCTCCCGGTGGCTCGGCCGGTCTCGGCGGTGAGGGTGAGTTCGGCCATGCGACGGTGCTCCTGCTGCGGCTCGGTGGAAAGGGCTGGGACGCGCGACGAAGGGGCGTCCCGGGACGGCAGACCAGCCTACCGGTGCCGGGCCGCTCCCTCACAACCCGAGGGCGGTCTCGACGTTGCGCTGCCGAGCAGTGCAGCGCCACCGACGAATCGGATCCCGAAGGGGCGCCGAGGGACGAGGCGCAGGGAGTAGGACCTTCGGCCCTAGCCGCTGGGTGTCACCATCGGGTTTGGTGGCGGGATGAGCGAGACCGACGAAGAACTCAACGACCGCAACTTCACCAAGGCCATCGCCGTCGGTGTGGCCGTGGGGATCCCGCTCCTCGCCGTGATCGCCTTCGCGGCCTTCCGGGCGGCCCAGCCCGAGGCGTCGGACGGGGCCCTGGCCTGGCTGGCCGTCTGGACCGGCCTGTGGGCGGGCGTGTTCGTCGGCGGCACCATCGCCGTGTGGAACCTGATGCGCCACCTCGAGCACTGAGCCCGTCGGGGGGCCCGGCGGGGGCGACGACTCCCGTCAGTGCTGGTTGGCGCCGCCGAAGATCTCGCTGACCGAGGTGTCCTCGAACACCGCCCCGAGGGCGTCGGCGATGATCTTGGCGATCGACACCACCTCGATCTTGTCGATCTGCTTGTCCGCGGGCAGCGGGAGGGTGTTGGTCACGACCACCTTCTCGATGGCCGAGCCCGAGATGCGCTCGATGGCGGGGCCCGAGAAGAGGCCGTGGGTGGCAGCGGCCAACACGTGGCCCGCGCCCTGCTCGGCCACCGCGTTCGCGGCGGCCACGAGGGTGCCGCCGGTGTCGATCATGTCGTCGATGAGGACGCACGTGCGCCCTTCGACGTCGCCGACCACCTCGCCCGCTTCGACCGCGTTCTTCACGCCCTTCACGTGACGCTTGTGCACGATGGCGAGGTCGGCGCCCAGGACGTTGGCGTAGCGCTCGGCGACCTTGGCCCGCCCGGCGTCGGGTGAGACCACCGTGACGTCGCCCTCGAGGTTGGACGACATCCAGTCCACCAGTACGGGCATGGCCGTGAGGTGGTCGACCGGGCCGTCGAAGAAACCCTGGATCTGGCCGGAGTGCAGGTCGACGCTGACGAGGCGCGTGGCGCCGGCGGTCATGAAGAGGTTGGCGACGAGCTTGGCCGTGATGGGCTCACGGCCCTCGGCCTTGCGGTCCTGGCGGCCGTAGCCGTAGAAGGGGCACACCACGGTGATGCGCTTGGCGGAGGCCCGCCGGGCGGCGTCCACCATGATCAGCTGCTGCATGATCGCGTCGTTCACCGAGAACGCGCCGTTGGTGCAGTGGCTCTGGAGGATGAACACGTCGCTCCCCCGCACCGACTCGCCGAAGCGGCAGTGCAGCTCGCCGTTGGCGAACTCGGCCAGGTTCGTGTCGCAGAGCTTCTCGCCGAGCTGGTCGGCGATCTCCTCGGCCAAGGGGAGGTTGGTCTCACCGGAGACGAGGTGGAACCGCTTGGTCGAGACCTGTTCCAACATGGGTGCTCCGCCTCAGTCGTGGGCTTCGGTGACGGCGTTGTCGCCGAAGCGGCCAGTGTAGAAGGCACCGGTCCGGGCGCCAGACGGCACCTGGGCACCGGCCTCGAGGACCGCGAAGGGCCCGACCACCGCATCGTCGCCCACCTCGGCCTCGCGCCCCACGGTCTGCTCGACCACGCAATCGGCGCCGATGACGCAGTCCACGAGCCGGGTGTCGGGTCCGAGCTCGGTCCCTCGACCCACCACGGTCCGACCCTGCAGGAGCGTGCCCGGGAACAAGGTGACGTCGGGAGCCAGCTCGACCGTGGCGTCGATGTAGGTGCGGTCCGGGTCGACCATGGTCACACCGCGGGCCAACCAGCTCGCCGCCGTCCGCCGCCGCAGCTCGCTCTCGGCGGCGGCGAGTTGTGCCCGGTCGTTCACGCCGGCGATCTCGCCCGGGTCGTCGGCGACCACCGACGCCACCGGATAGCCCGCGTCGTGCAGCACCTCGATGACGTCGGTGAGGTAGTACTCCCCCTGGGCGTTGTCCTCGGGGCTGAGGCGGCGGAGGGCCGGGGCGAGGACGCTGCGCCGGAAGCAGTAGATCGACGTGTTGATCTCGTCGATGGCGCGCTGGTCCTCGTCGGCGTCCACGTCCTCGACGATCTGGCGTACGCCGCCGTCCTTGCCTCGCACGACGCGGCCGTAGCCCGCGGGGTCGTCGACGCGGGCGCTGAGCAGGGTGGCGGCGGCACCGCTCTCGCGGTGCTCGTCCACGAGCGCGGCGATGGTGGCGGGGCGGAGCAGCGGAGTGTCGCCCGGCAGGACGAGGACGTCGCCGCCGTCGAGATCGCCGTCGACCTCGTCGTCGAGGCCGGTCAGGCCGACGCTCACCGCATCGCCGGTGCCCGCCTGGACGCGCTGCTCGACGTGGTCGATGACGAGGTCGGGGCCGTCCTCCTGGAGCATCTTGGTCACCCGCTCGGCGCCGTGGCCCACCACGACGACGGCTCGCTCGACCGGGCAGTCGGAGAGGGCGTCGAGGACGTAGAGCAGCATCGGGCGGCCGCAGAGGATGTGCAGCGGCTTCGGACGCTGCGAGCGCATGCGCTTGCCCTCGCCGGCGGCCAGGATGATGGCGGAGAGGGGCGAGGCGGCCACGAGCCCTTTCTAGCCGCGCCGGACGGTGCCGGGCGCACCCGGCGCACTACCCTCGCCTCGTCGTCTCCGACGCGGGAGGTCCGAGCGTGCGACGCGCCATTGGGGTGCTGTGCTGTGGGTTGGCCCTGGCGGCCGCGGCATGCAGCAGCACCAACGACCGCCCGGACACGGACACCACCACCACGTCGGTCGGCGACGCCGCCGACACCACCACGACCACCGGTGGCGGCCCCTTCGACGGTGCCACCACGACCACCGCGGCGCCGGGCGAGGGCGCCGACACCACCGACGCCCCGGCCGAGGCGCCGACGACCCCCACGGGCAGCGGGAGCGCGGCCCCCACGTCCCCGGTCCCCGCCGAGCGGCCGAGCGACGTCGCGGACGCCCTCGACGGGCAGTGCACCGACTACGCCGACGTCGGCGCCGCCCTCCAGCAACCGGGCACCACCGCCGAGGGCACCTGCCTGTTCGGTGGCGAGGTCGTGAACGTCTACCTGTTCGCGGACGTGGCCGCCCAGCAGGCGTTCGTGGACGAGGGCGCGTTCTTCGACTGCGGGTTCATCGTGGCCTTCGGAGGCGGCGGCGCCACCTGGTTCGTGGCGGGCGAGGGCTGGATCGCCCGACCGGGCACCGAAAGGGTGGCCCGGGACCTCGCGGCCGCGCTCGACGGCGAGCTCGCCACGTACACCTGCGAGGCGTGAGCCCGGCACCCACCTGCGCGCGGGCGGTTACGCTCGTGCCCGATCCAAAGCCAGGGAGGCCCCGATGACCGGACCGTTGCGCAGCACCCTCGTCGCCCTCGCCGCCGGCGCCCTCCTGCTCACCGGGTGTGGCAGCGACGGCGGTGACGACGAGGCCGCCACCACCACGGCACCCGCGGAGACCACGACCACCGTCGACGCGAACGCCGAGTTCGCGAGCGCGTTCAACGACGCGTGCGCCGCCGGCGACGCGGCCGCCACCGCGGCCAGCGCGGACTTCGATGCGGCCATCACCGCCCTCGGCGAGGCCACGCAGGCCCAGGACGACGCCGCCTACGCCACCGCCCTCGACGAGGCCGAGACCGCGGTCGAAGGCATCATCGCCGCGCTCGAGGACTTCGACACGACGGTGGCCGGGCTCGACGTGCCCACCGATCTCACGCAGCCCGTGAACGACTACCTCGAGGCCATGGGCACCCAGCTCGCCCTGGCGGAGCAGCTCCGCCTCGCCATCGTGGCCGACGACGGCGACGCCTTCAACGAGACGGGCGAGCAGATCCAACAGGCGGAGGCCGCCACCGACCCCGTCCGCACCGAGGCGGCCGAGACGATCGGTGCCCCCGACTGCGTGCCCGACGACGCCGAGGGCGCCACCACGGACACGACCACCGGCAAGTAGCCGGCGGGCGGGGGCGTCCGAGCTCCCCGCCCTCGGACGCCAGCGTTCGAGGCCAGGCCGCGCCCCGCCGCGGGGCGGGACACCTGTCGCTCGCGCCAGGTGGGTAGGGGCCGGTCAACACCGTCTGTGGAAGGAGTCGACATGGCCAAGGACCACGGCCCGAGCGTCAAGGACGACGAGCAGTACGAGGCGCTGCGCAAGGAGGGGGCCAGCAAGGAGAAGGCGGCCCGCATCGCCAACGCCTCGGCGGGCAGCTCGCGCTCGGAGGTCGGCCGGCGTGGCGGGAAGGGCGAGGACTACGACGACCGCACCCGCGACGAGCTCTACCGGCGCGCCAAGGAAGTCGGCGTGGAAGGGCGCTCGCACATGTCGAAGTCCGAGCTCATCGACGCCCTGCGCAACCACTGAGCCACGACGCGGCGGCGCCGGCGTCGTCAGCAGCCCGAGGCGAGGAACGCGTCGGCGACCTCGACCACGTAGTCGACGTCGTCGTCGTCGAGGCCGTGGTTGCTGGGCAGCACCACCCCCCACTCCATGACCCGGTCGGCGTTGGGAAGGCCCTCGTCCGGCCGTCGGTGGGCGATCCCCTTGAAGCCGGGCTGGCGCAGGACGTTCCCGGTCCACACCATGCGGGTGTCGACACCGTGGCCCTCCATGTGGGCCTGGAAGTCGCTCCGGCGCACCCCCGACTCGGGACGGAGCAGCAGCGGGAACATGTGCCAGGCCGTGTCGAGCCCGTCGAGCGTCCTCGGCAGGGTGAACACCTCGGGGTGGCGGGCGAAGCCCTCGCACAGCCGGGCGAAGTTTCGCTGACGCCGGGCCAGGTTCTGCGGGAGCTTCCGCAGCTGCACCTCCCCGAATGCCGCGCTCAGCTCGGACGGCTCGAAGTTCCACCCGACCTCGTCGAAGATGAACAGGTTGTCGTACTCCAGGTCGCCGTCGATCTCGCTGAAGAACCGCGATCCGCTCCCCCGCCCCGAGCCGAACAGCTGGACCTCGGAGCGGCGCCCCCACCGGCGCAACAGCAGCGCGCGGTCGGCGAGGTCGGGATCGTCGAGGCACACCATGCCCCCCGTCCCCGCCGCGGTGATGATGTGCGACAGCGCGAAGCTCGTCAGCGAGATGTCGGCGCGGGTGCCGGTCGGCGAGCCCCGCAACCGCGAGCCGAGGGCGTCACACGAGTCGTGCACCACCTGGAGACCATGGGCGTCGGCGACGGCGCGGATGATGTCCCAGTCGGGCGCGTTGCCGATGAGGTCGGGGGCGAGGATCGCCTTGGTACGCGGCCCGACCATGGCCTCGAGTCGGGCGGCGTCGAGGTTGTAGGTGTCGGGCTCGACATCGACGAAGACCGGCACGAGACCCGAGCGCACCAGCGGGGCGATGTCGGTCGAAAACGTGAGGGGGGAGGTGAGGACCTCGTCCCCGGGCTGCAGGCCCAGCAGTTCGACCGCCAGGTACAGCGCCGAGGAGCCCGAGTTGACCATGATCCCGCGGGACTTCCCGAAGAGCGCGGCCACGCCCTGCTCGAAGCCGCGGACGTGACGGCCGATGCGCAGCGCGGTCGGGCCGCCCCGGAGGACCTCGAGGACCGCCTCGATCTCCTCCTCGTCGTGGACCGAGCCGGCGTAGTCGATGCGGCGGCGCGGGCCGCCCTCGGTCGTCGTCACTTGCCCAGCAGGTCCAGGCTCACGTGGGTCCCCCCGCTCGTCTCCGGAGGGCAGTCGCACAGCACGAGGGTGCCGGCCACCATGTCCTCCATGGTCTCGTAGAGGTCGGCGGCCAGCTCGCCGCCCACCAGGGTGTCCGCCCCCTCCGAGTGCACGGCGTTGCGTGGCTCGACGGTGTTGACCCGGACGCCGGTGCCCCACAGCTCCTCGGCGAGGGCGTTGGTGAGGCGGTTGAGGGCCGCCTTCGAGGCGCCGTAGATCCCGATGGTGGACCCGAGGGCCGACGCGGCGAACGGGGTCGGACGCGGTCGGGCGCTCCCGGAGGACACGTTGACGATCCAACCCTCTCCCGCGGCGAGCATGGCCGGGAGCGCCGCCTGGGCGAGGTCGAGGGGAGCGTGGACGTTGACCTCGAAGATGAGACGGCGGCGCTTCAACGGGAAGTCGGCCAGCGGCTGGTAGATGGCGGCGGCGGCGTTGTTCACGAGGATCTCGACGGGTCCGCCCAGGCCGGCGGCGGCGTCCGTGACGATGCCCGCTCGATCGTCGACGTCGGTGAGGTCGGCCACGAGGGGGACGGCCCGCCGGCCCTGGGCCTCGATGGCCGAGGCGGTCTCGCGAAGTGAGCCGGGCAGCGTCGCATGGGCGTCGAGGGTGCGTGCCGTGATGGCGACGTCGGCGCCCTGCCGGGCGAGCTCGACGGCCAGCGCGGCGCCGATGCCACGACTGGCGCCGGTGACGAGCGCTCGTCGCCCGGCGAAGCGTCCGGGGTCACTCATGGCCGGTGGAAGCCGGGGCTGGTGGCGTCCGCCGGGATGGCCTCCAATGGCACGTCGATCTCGGCGACCGTCGGCCCGTGCTGGGCGGCGATCGGCGCGAGGGCGTCGAGGTCGAACCCGTACAGCTCGGCGGCGTTGCCGGCGAGCACCTGCTGGAGCTCGGCGTGGTCGGTGCCGGCGAAGGCCTTGCGCAGCAGCTCACGGGTGTAGGGATAGGACGCCTCGTAATGGGGGTAGTCGCTCCCCCAGAGGTAGTGGTCCAAGCCGATCTCGTGGCGGGTGTCGGCCTCGACCCGGCTCGGGAAGCTGGCGCCCACCCACACGTTGCGGTGGAAGTACTCGCTCGGGGACAGGGGCAGGATCTCGTCCTCGCTGTACTTCAGCTCGCCGATGCGGCCCAGCTTCATGTGCTCGTAGATGCCGTCGAGCTGGGCGAGGGTCTGGGGGATCCACGACGAGCCCTGCTCGGTGAGCACGAGGCGCAGGTCCGGGAAGCGCTCGAAGGCACCGCCGAGCAGCAGGTGGGTGAGGGTGCGCCGCGAGAAGAAGGACTGCTCGGCGATCCACACCGCCCCGGCGGCGAGGTGGTCGCCGTAGTCGGGCGACCCGCTGCCGGTGTGGCTGTTGACGACCACGCCCAGGTCCTGGCAGGCGGCCCAGAGGGGGTCGTACTTCGTGGAGAAGAGCGGGTCGAGGAACTTGGCGTCGGGGGGCACCGAGGGCAACAGGATGCCCCCCCGCAGGCCGTTCTCGGCGGCGAAGCGCACGTCCTCGATGGCGTCGTCGACGTCGTTGACGAAGATCTGCGCCACGCCCGCCCGACGCTCGGGGAAGCGGCTGCAGAAGTCCGCCAGCCAGCGGTTGTGGGCCCGGATGCCGGCCAGGCGGGCGGGATACTCGTCCGCGGTCGGCGGGTAGGCCACCACCGCGCCGGTCGGGAAGAAGGGCGGGACGGTGTTCGGGAAGACCACCTCGGCCACCACGCCGTCCTCCTCCTGCTCGGAGATGCGGCGCTCGTCGTCCCAGTTGCGGCTGCGACCCGAGCCCTGGAGGTCCCGGAACGGGTTCGCGTAATCACCCCGCCAGGCATCGAACTCGTCGCGCCACGAAGGGTCGAGGAACTCGCGGTACGACTCCATGTTCCCGCCGGCGTGGCAGTCGGCGGAGATCACGGTGTAGCGATCGGTCGTGGTTGCGGCGGTCATGGCGTCCCCCGTGGGTCGGCGATGGGCAGAGTGTAGCGAAATAGTTGATTGAGTCAAGTTCCTTGCTGCGCTACCGTCACGCCGTGCCCGCCAGCGAGCCTCTCGACGACCTGCAGACCTCGTTGCTGCGGCTCGGTCGCCTGCTCGCGAGCCGCCAAGCCGCCACCCGGCTGGTCGAGGTCGCCGGCATCCAGGTGTCCCAGCAGGGCGTCGCCCTGCTGCGGGCGCTGCGCCGGGAAGGGCGCGTGCCTGCCGCCGAGCTCGCCGCCGCCGCGGGCATGGATCTGGGCGCGGTGAGCCGACAGGTCCGCCTCCTCGAGCAGGACGACCTCGTCTCGCGCTCCGCGGACCCCGACGACGGGCGGGTCGTGCTGCTCGAGCTCACCGGCAAGGGACAGGCCACCGCCGAGCGGCTCCACGCCATCGGCGCCCGTCACCTCGAGGCGGCCCTGGCCGACTGGTCCGAGGTCGAGCGCACCGCCCTCGCCGCCTCCCTCGACCGTCTCGTCGACGACCTCAGGGCCACGCCCCTGGGCGGGGGCGCCGGCACCTGATCCCCTCCGAGGGGTGACCGGCCGACCCACCTTCCGGCGCGCGGTACGCTCACTCGCCGTTTCGACCCCTTTGGGAGGTGCCCATGTCCCGTCTCACGCGCATCGCGGCCGTCGCCGTGTGCCTGCTCGTGCTGTTCGGCTGCAGCAGCAGCGACGACTCGTCCTCCAGTTCGAGCGAGACCACCGCATCGAGCGGCGGGGGGTCGGCCGGTGGCGACTTCGCCGACGAGCTCAACAGCGTCTGCGCGGAGGGCAAGCAGGCCGTGGACGCGGCCGCCGGCGACCTGACCTCCGCCCTCGACGAGGTGCGGGCGGCGACCAGCGCCGACGAGTTCCAGGCCGCCGTGGCCGACCTGCAGTCCGCGGCCGAGGCCGCCGGCACGGCCCTCACGGACTTCGCCTCCTCCATCGAGGCCCTCGACATCCCGGCCGACGCCGCCGACGCCGTGGACTCCTACACCCAGGCGCTCCAGCAGCAGGTCGACGTCGCTCAGCAGATCGCCGACTCCGACACGACCAGCGTGGCCGCGATCGACGAGACCCTCACCAGCGTTCAGGAGGACGACGGCGCCGCCCGCCAGGCGCTCAGCCAGGCCGCCGACGAGCTGGGGGCCGGGTCCTGCGCCCCGTCCACGCCCAACACCGCGTCGACGGGCGCCGGGGCCACCACGACGACCGCCGCGAACTGACCCATACGCAGGACGGCGGCCGGCGCCCCAGGCGCCGGCCGCCGTTTCGCGTCCGAGGTGCGGTGCTGGCGGGGGAGGGCTCGAACCGCCGACCTCCTGCGTCACGGTCAGGGGGTGTCGGTCACCACGGGGTGTGCGAGCGGGACGACGTTGTACCGCTCGCGAATCGACGCGAGGCTCTCGTGAGCGATCGCCAGGTGGTCGAGCTGGCTGAGGTCGACCGTGCACTGCCGGCCCCGATCGAGACCTTCGCCGAGCAGGTCGCCGACCCCGGGTCGGCTCAGGGTCGAGAACTTGGCGCGGATGTCTCCGTGGCTGAGCACCCCGGACTCGTGGATCGACAGCGTCAGGAGGAACTCCAGCCAGTTGTGACGGCTCGGGTTCGCGGCCGCCAGGAACCCGCTCCGAGCGATCTCACCCGGTGCGGTCGGTTCGTAGCCCGTGATCACGTGGTTCATGTCGTGGTTCACGTAATGGGCGGGCAAGTGGACGTCGTCGCCGGGCAGTACGAATCCGTTGCGTTCGTAGAACGCGAGGTACGCGCGGCCAAGCGATCCGTCCGGCGAGTCCGCCAGGGCCCGTAGCCGGTTGGCGAGCGTGGGATCGGGCGCGTCGAGCCGAAGGTAGCGGTCGCGAAGCGAGCGCTCGGAGAGCTCCGGCAGGACCTCGGCGTAGAGCCGCTCGATGTCGCCGGCGACGGCCTCACACCCTCGCTCGAGCTCGGTCCGCGTCGTCTCCAAGGCGATGCCCGTGACGCCGAGCGCCGCGGCGAAGTCCTCGACGCGATCGACCTGCGCGGCCGACTGTGGATGCCGGCACAGTTCGAGCACCATCGCCAGCTCGCAGAACCGCAGCCGCTGGTCGTCGTCGGGCAGCCGGCCCCGAAGGTCTTCAGGCCGCAGCGGCACCAACGTGTCGAGGTCGAGATCGGGCCGTTTCCACACATGGGTGACGAACGAGCGGAGGACGGCGAGCTGCTCGTCGGTGGCGCCGTCGTCGACGTCGACCGCCCCGAGGAGACCGGCGACGACCGCATCCGCGAGCTCAGGGGCGAACGGATCCGAGGACATGGCGACGACCGTACCGGGGCCGCACACCGCGCTGGCGGCAACGTGCGGACTGGCTGGCGGGGGAGGGCTCGAACCTCCAACCTCCTGATCCAAAGTCAGGCGTTCTGCCGGTTGAACTACCCGCCACGGGTGTCGGCTCCGACGGTACCCGCTGGGGCCGGGCTCGCTCGCGTCGGTTCGCAATCCCGGGGGCAGGGCCGATACCCTGCTCGGCGCCATGGGATCTCTCATCAAGAAGCGCCGCAAGCGCATGCGCAAGAAGAAGCACAAGAAGATGCTGAAGCGCACGCGCTTCCAGCGCCGCGCCGCAGGCAAGTAGTCCCCCTCCCCCGCTGACGGGGGCGTTCCTCGCGCCCGTTCAGCGCTCGGTGGTCCGGGCGACGACACGGCCGTCGCCCGCGAAGGCACCTTCGACGAACCAGGTCGAACCGCTGCCCGCCAGGCGTGGCCGTTGCCCCGTCGCGGCCTCGAGCCGGTCCCGCCACTCGGCGAGGCGGGGCTCCACGGCCAGCGCCGCCGGCTCCAGGTCGTTGCCGTGCTCGCCGGTCGGTCCACCCAGCGTGTCCCACGCCCGGTAGACGGCCGGCGTCGAGCAGAACAGCGGCGGGGTGAGCAGGGTGTAGGTCCGGGCCTCGAACGGCAGCGGGTCGACCACCTCGCCGATGCCGCGCACGCGGGCCCGACCACCCACCACGCAGAAGGCGACGTCGGCCCCGACGCGGGCGGCCATCTCGAGGTCCTCGACCCCGGCCCAGCGGAACACCGCGGCGGCGTCGGCCGACCCGCCCCCGAGGCCCGCTCCCGCGGGGATGTGCTTGTCGAGGCGCACGTGAGCGGTGCGCCCCACGGCCCGCAGCGCTCGCCGCACCAGGTTGTCCTCGTCGGCGGGCGCCGCCGGCTCCCCCACCACCTCGAGCCCGTCACCCGGTGCGAAGGTGAGGGTGTCGTGAAGGTCGAGACTGACCATCTCGGCGTCGATGAGGTGCAGCCCGTCCTCGCGCACACCCGTCACGCGCAACGACACCGTCAGCTTGGCGCGGGCCTCGACCACCACCTCGGACACGGCCGCCACCCTAGGAGGAGGGCGCGAGGGCGCCGGCCAGCCGGCCCCAGGCCAGGACGTCGAGGTCCTCCGCCCGGGACTCCGGCGCGACGCCCGCCCGCTCGAAGTCCTCGGGGGTGACGAGGCCCGACAGCGAGCGGCGGAGCATCTTGCGGCGCTGGCCGAAGCCCGCTCGGACGAGGGCGAAGAGGCGCTCGGGGTCCGCGTCGGTCGCCGGCGCCGGGCGGCGCACGATGCGCACCAAGGCCGACTCGACGTTGGGTCGGGGCAGGAACACGTTGGGGCTCACCCGCGCCACCACCTCGGCCGTCGCCCAGTAGGCGACCTTGACCGACGGGATGCCGTAGGTCTTGCCCCCAGGCGGCGCCGCGAGCCGCTCGGCGGCCTCGCGTTGCACCATGACGAGCATGCGGTCGACGGCTGGGACGAAGTCGAGCAGGTCGGCCACGAGCGGCGTGGCGATGTTGTAGGGGAGGTTGGCCACCAGCGACCAGTGCTCGTGGCCGCCGAGGAGGTCGTCCCAGTCGACCTCGCGGGCGTCGGCCTCCACGATGCGCACCGACGTCCCGGCCAGCACCTCCCGTAGGACGGGCACGAGGTGCCTGTCCATCTCGATGGCGGTGACCTCGGCCCCGGCCTCGGTCAGCGCCGTGGTGAGCGACCCGAGCCCGGCGCCGATCTCCACCACCGGGTCGCCCGGCCCGACCGCGGCGAGGTCCACGACCTTGCGGATGGTGTTGGGGTCCACCACGAAGTTCTGGCCGAGGGCCCGGCTGGGGGCCAGGCCGTGCGCCTCGAGGAGGGCCACCACGTCGCGCCGGGTCAGCACGGGCGGAGTCTACGGACGGTGGTGCGGGGGCGGCTTACAGCAGGCCCAGGCTGCGGGCGCAGTGGGGCCACGGCGAGTAGCCGCTGCGGGCCACCAGGTGCACCGCGGCGTACTTCTGCTCGGCGTACGTGTAGTCCCGCGGGTCACCGGTGAACCCGAGGCCCTGCCAGGTGGCAAGGGAAAACTGGAACGCGCCGTAGTAGCCCGCCGGGTTGTAGGCGTCGGGGTTGCCGCCGGACTCGCAGCGGGCGATGGCGTCGAGGTTGGCGCTCACGCTGCCGGCGGGGGCGGGCGGAGGAGGAGGTTGTGGCGCCGGGGCGGGTGCGGCCGTCGTGGGCGGGGCAGGCGCCGGCGCGGCGGCGGGCGTCGGTGCCGCTTCGGGCTCCGGCTCGGGCTCGGGCGCCTCGGTGGTGGGAGGCGGCGCGGTCGTGGTGGTGGTCGTGGGCGGCGCCACCACCGCCACGCCCTTGGGGTCGTCGAGGCGGCGGGGCTCGGGCACGGCCTCGCGGCCGAGCACCGGGGCCGTGGTCGCCGGCGCCTCGGTGAGAACCTCGGTGGCGCCCAGCTGGTCGGCGAGATCCTGGCTGGGCAGGGTGCCGGCGAGGGCGAGGGCGGCGACGGGGAGCAGGAGGACGACCGCCGAGGCACCCAGAAGGCGGGCGCGCTGGCGGGGTCGTTGCGGGGTCATCGTCCCCTCGTCGACCGTCAGGTCCCGCCCATGGCTCCGTCGTCGTCGCATATCGGTCCGCGAAACGTAACACAACCGCAACGCGCGCCGCCCACTTCGCGCCCCGAGCGAGTCGCGCGGCACGCAGCGTGTGGGTCAGGGAGTGAGGCGGTAGAACCGCTCGGCGTTGTCCCAGGACGCCTCGGCGACGGCCTCGACCGTCACCCCTTTCGCCGCCGCGACGGCCTCCCCGACGTGCACGAGCAACGCCGGGCGGTTGGGGCGCCCCCGATGCGGCACCGGCGCGAGGTACGGGGAGTCGGTCTCGACCAGGAGCCGGTCGAGGGGGCACACCACGGCCGCGGCCCGGAGGTCGTCGGCGGTCTTGAAGGTGACGATGCCGCTGAAGGACAGGTGGGCCCCGCGCTCGAGCGACGCCTCGGCCTCGTCGGGCCCGCCGGTGAAGCAGTGCATGACCGTGCGTTCCGGCACACCGGTGTCGTCGAGGATGGCGAAGGTGTCCTCCCATGCCTCCCGGGTGTGGATCACGAGCGGCAGCCCGTGCTCGTGGGCCAACGCGACCTGGGCAGCGAAGGCCTCACGCTGGGCGGGGCGGGGCGAGTGGTCGTAGTGGTAGTCGAGGCCGCACTCCCCCACCGCGACGACGCCGGGCCGGTCCAGGACCTCGACCAGGCCGTCGAGCCCGCCGGCGGCGTCGTGGGGATGCACGCCGGCGGTGGACCACACCCCGTCGAGCGCGGCCGACCGCTCGGCCGCAGCGCGGGAGCTGGCGACGTCGGTGCCGACGTCCACGAGCCGCTCCACCCCCGCGGCGCGGGCCTCGTCGACGACCGCGCGGGCCTCGTCGAGGTCGGCCGGCAGGTGGCAGTGGTTGTCGGTCCAGCGCACCGCCGGCTCAGGCCTTGATGCGCGGGAACAGCGGGGCGCCCGTCTCGATGGCGGCACCGCCCGGGTACTGACCCCACCCCGCCGCCTCGGGGAGGCGCTGGTCCTCGGGCGCTCCGGGCAGCCCGAGCCGACGCCACACCTCGGCAGCTGCGTGGGGCACGGCGGGGCTGGCCAGGACGGCGACGATGCGCAGGGCCTCGAGGGCGTCGCCCAGGACGGCGTCGACCTCGGGCCCCGGGTCGGCCTTCCACGGCTCGGCGGCCTCGAGCAGGGCGTTGGCCTCGCGGATGATCCGCCAGGTGGCGTCGAGGGCCACCGACGGGGCGAAGCGGTCCCAGGCCTCGGCGGTGGCATCGTAGGCGGCGTCGACGACCGGGGCGAGGGGGCTGTCGGGGCGTGGCGCGGGCGCCACGCCGCCGCACTTCTTGCCCACCACCGTGGCCACCCGCGACAGCAGGTTGCCGAGGTTGTTGGCGAGGTCGCTGTTGTAGCGCCCCACCATGGCCTCGTAGGAGAAGTCGCCGTCGGGGCCGAAGGGGTTCTCGCGGAGGAAGTGGTAGCGGAAGCCGTCCACCCCGAAGTCGGCCACGAGGTCGGCCGGGAAGATCTGGTTGAGGGACGTCTTCGACATCTTCTCGCCGCCGATGAGCAGGAAGCCGTGCACCTGCACCTGCTTCGGCGGCGCCTCGCCCGCGGCCATCAGCAGCGCCGGCCAGTAGACGGTGTGGAACCGCAGGATGTCCTTGCCGATCACGTGGTGCACCTCGGGCCACCATGCGTCGAACCGCTCGCGGTCGTCGCCGTAGCCGACCGCGGTGGCGTAGTTGATGAGCGCGTCGTACCAGACGTAGAAGACGTGCTCGGGGTCCCACGGCACGGGGATGCCCCAGTCGATGGAGGTGCGGCTGATGGAGATGTCCCGCAGCCCCTGGCGCACGATCCCGACGGCCTCGTTGCGCTTGCCCTCGGGCAGGACCACGTCGGCGCCGGCGTACCACTCGAGCAGGCGATCCTCGAACTTCGAGAGCTGGAAGAACCAGTTCTCCTCGCGGAGGGTCTCGACGGGGCGCTTGTGGATCGGGCACAGCCCGTCCACGAGATCCTCTTCGGCGTAGTAGGCCTCACACGACACGCAGTAGAGGCCCTCGTACACGTCCTTGTGGATGTAGCCGTTGTCGTAGGCGGCCTGCATCAGCTTGGTCACCGACGCGGCGTGGCGGGCCTCCGTGGTGCGGATGAAGTCGTCGTTGCTGATGTCGAGGAGCTCCCACGCCTCACGGAAGCGGGCGCTGGTGGCGTCGGCGTGCTCGATCGGGGCGAGCCCCCGCTCCTCCGCCGCCCGCTGCACCTTCAGGCCGTGCTCGTCGGTGCCCGTGAGGAACCAGACGTCGTCGCCGAGGAGCCGATGCCAGCGGGCCACGGCGTCGGCGATGACCGTCGTGTAGGCGTGGCCGATGTGAGGGACGTCGTTGACGTAGTAGATCGGCGTCGTGACGTAGAACCGGGGCACCCGCTCAGGCTACCGAGGGGCGCCAACCCGGCCCGACGGGCTTTCGACGGCGTGTGGCCTTCGCCGCCTCCCACTCTGGTGCCGGCGGCTCGTCGGGCGCCGGCAGCCGGTCAGGCGCCGCTGACCTCGCGGAGGTGGGCCACGCCCGCGCCTCCCGGTCCTGCGGCCTCGTCGTCGGGCCCGAGCTCGTCGATGCCCCGCCGCTCCCGCAGGTCGACGACGGCGTCGACGGCCCGCTGCAGCTGGTTGCGACGGGTGCCGGCGAGGTCGGCGAAGGCCCGCTGGCTGCCGTCGAGGTGGCGGCCGACCTTGTCCAGCTGCTCGGAGAACTTCTCCCACTGCCGGGTGAAGGTGCCGAGGCACTCGAGGATCTCGTTCGAGGCTCGCTCGAGGCGGAAGTGGTCGACGGCCTGGCGCACCACCGCCAGCACCGCGAACAGCGTCGAGGGCGAGCAAAGGACCACGCGCTGGGAGAGCGCGTGGTCGAGCACGTCGGGATCCTGCTCGTGCATGAAGGCGTAGACCGACTCGTTCGGGATGAACAGGAGCAGGTACCCCGGGGTTGAGCGGGGATCGGCGTAGTCGCGGACCGTGAGCTCCTTCACCCGGTCGCGGACGTCACGCAGGAACTGGCGGCGGTGCGCCTCGCGGTCCGTGTCGGACTCGGCCTCGAGGTAGCGCAGGTAGGCCGAGGCGGGGAACTTCACGTCCATGTGGAGCTGGTCGCCGTCGGGCAGCAGGAAGGTGAAGTCGGGGATGGTCCCGGCGCCGACGGCCTTGCGCTTCGTGTAGTTCACGCCCTCGACGAACCCCGCCCGGCGCAGGACGTCGTCGGCCATGCGCTCGCCCCACTGCCCCCGCGACTGGGGGCTGGCCAGGGCCTGGCGCAGCGCGCCGGTGACGTCGGCCAGGTCGGCGCTGCGCCGGGCGGCCTCTTCGAGCTGGGCGTCGAGACGGCCCTGCTGGTCCGCCCGCTCGCGCTGGAGGGCGGCCACGAGGTCGCGCACCTGGGCCAGCTCGCCGGCCATGCCCGCCACCTGCTGGCTGATGACCTGACCGGTGTGGTCGAGCTCGCGGTTGCCGGCCGCCAGCTGGTCGCCCAGCTTGTCGCCCGCGAGGGCGTAGACGGTGTCGACCGCCGCCCGCACCGTGGCGTCCCGCGACGCCTCGGCCTGGCGATCGAGCACCGACCGCACGACGACCGCCACCACCACGGCGGTGACGGCGACGAGCACGAGGGCGGCGACGAGGGGAAGGACCATGCCCAGAGTGTGCACACCCGGTCTGACAGTTATCGGGGATGCGGCGGCGCGCCGGGGCCCATGGGATCAGGTGACGTAGCGCGCCAGCGTGACCTGAGCGACCGAGGTGCCCGAACCGCCGGCCAGGACGAGCTTGCCGTCCGCCTGCAGCGCAGCGGCGAACGCGATGTCCGCACCCGGCGTGAGGTCCTGGATGAACGTCCCATTCACACCGAAGTCGGTGTCGAGGACGCCGTTCTCCCGGACGCGGGCGGCGGCGAACGCGCCGCCGCCCACCGCGCTGACCCCGGCCAACACGATGGCGCCGTCGGACTGCACGACGACGTCGTAGACATCGTCCTCGGCGTCGTCGACGACGTCCACGAGGGTGCGGCCGTCACCGGCGAAGGACGGGTCGGCCGCGCCGCTGCGGAGGAACCGCGCCACGCCGAAGGCCGGGGAGGTCCCGCTCGAACCCACGCCGCCGACGACGAGGCGACCATCGGACTGCAGCACCAGCGAGGTCGCGATGGCCAGCCGCCCGCCGAAGGTCGCGCTCACGCGGCCCCGGTCGCCGAAGGCCGTGTCGAGCGATCCGTCGGAGCGGTAGCGGGCGAGCGCGATCCTCGGAAGCGTCCCGAGCGAACCTCCGGCAGCGAAGATGCGCCCGTCCGACGCGATCCCGATGGCGTAGGCCCAGTCCTGGCCCCTGGTGAAGTCGGTGACGGTCCGGCCGTCGCCGCTGAAGGTCGGGTCGAGCGTGCCGTTGCGCCGAAGGCGGGCCAACCCGAACTGGCCCCCCTTGCCGCCCACGATCCCCGCCACGACGATGCGCCCGTCGGGCTGGACCGCGAGGTCGTAGGCGATCTCGGTCCCCGGCCCGAAGTCGACGGTGGCCTTCCCGTCCCCGCTGAAGGTGCGGTCGAGGGTCCCGTCGGCCAGGTAGCGGACCACGACCATGGCGCCGCTCGACCCGGAGCCGGCGTGGCCGGCGACCACGATCTTGCCGTCGAGCTGCACCGCCACGCCCTCGGCCCAGTCGTTCGCGGCGGTGACGTTGGTCTCCACGCCGCCGTCGCCGCCGAAGGTGGGATCGAGCTCACCCTTGGGGTCGTGGCGCATCACGGCGATGCGCCCGCCGATCCCGGAGGCGCTGCCGGCGGAGACGATCCGCCCATCCGGTTGGATCGCGACGTCGGTCGCGAACACCGACGGGACGAGCGCCGACTGCACCACACCGTCGCCGCCGAACGACGGGTCGAGCACGCCGGACGGAGGGATGCTGACGGCGCGTAACCGGGCGATGAAGGTCCACGAGCGGGTCTCGACGTGGGTGAAAGAGCCGCCCAGGACGATCTTGGCGTCGGGTGCGACCGCCACCCCGAGGACGGGCGCGTCGACCAGCGGGTTGGCCAGCGTGGCGTCGAGCTCGCCGTTCGGGAGCAGCCGGGCGGCATTGCGGCGGAGCTCGCCACCGACGAGCCGGAAGTCACCCCCGATCACGATGCCCCCGTCACCCTGGAGCGCGACGTCCTCGACCCGGGCTGGATTGCTCGGGGGGCCGGCGGAGACAGCGGGATTGGTGAAGCTCGTGTCGAGCGCGCCGTCCTCGAGGAGGCGCGCGACGTCGGCTCTCGACGAGCCCCCGACGCTCGCGAAGTCACCGCTGATCACGATCCGCCCGTCTTCCTGCAGTGCGAGGTCCTCGACCCCGGCTGAAGACGACACGACCGCCGGCACGAACGTGGGGTCGATGGCGCCCGTGTCCAGGAGCCGCACGATGGAGGGGTGGGACTCGCCGGCGACGGTCGCGAAGTCGCCGACGGCGACCACCCGACCCTCCTCGTCGACCGCGACCTCGCGCACCCCTCGCAGGTCGTCCAGGCGCTCCACGCCGAACTCAGGGTCGCTGAAGGTGGGGTCGAGCTCTCCGGTGAGGTCGAGGCGGGCCACACCGTGGTGGTTCAGGTTGTTGACGGTGTAGAAGTCGCCTCCGATCAAGATGCGACCGTCGCCCAGATCCACCACGGAGTTGACGGACCCCTCGATCTCGGGGTCCTTGAACGAGGGGTCCAACCTCCCGTCGGGAAACAGCATCGCCAGGCCCTGACGGCGACCTCCCTGCGCGTTGCGGAACGTGCCCGCGAGGAGCACACGACCGTCCTCGAGCACCTCGATGTCGTTGACGTAGGTCACGCGGGAGGGATCGAACGTCGGGTCGCGGCGGCCGTCGGGCAGGAGCCGGATGACGTTCTCCCGGCTCAGCGACGACAACTCGAAGTCGCCGGCGGCGAGGATCCTGCCGTCGTCCTGGACGGCGACGGTGTCGACACGGTTCCCGAAGAGCGTCAATGGAGAGAAGTCACGGTCGTTCGTGACCTCGGGGCTCGGCGCACTGCTCGCTGACGGCACCGATGCCTCGGTACCGGGTTCCGCCGGTGAACCAGGCCACCGGCTCGACGGTTCGAGTGCCGGACCTTCGAGGACCGATGGCGGTGTCGTCTGCGGGGACGCCGTGGCCGCGAAGGAGGCGGTCGCGGGGTCGACGCCGGTGACCAGCAGCGAGCCCGCGCACAGCACGCCGGCGACCGCCAGTGAGGACAACCTGGTGCAAACCCGCATCGAGCCTCCCGCTCCCCCACGCCGTGGGACGCCGGATCCTCGCATGGGGCGTCGGGGTCCAACAATGGACAGAGCTGTCTAGCGAACTGGGCTGCGGGTCAGGCGGCGCCGGCCGGTCGGCGGACGACCGCCACGGTGGCCTGGGGGTCGTCGGGGACGAAGTAGAGGGTGACGCCGTCGACGGGCTCGGCGGCCGTGTCGCGGACGACCTCGATCATCGACCCGCCATCAGGCTCGGGGTCGAAGACCTCCTTCAGACCGAGGGCGATGCCGGCCAGGACGGCGCCGCCGGCGAGCGAGCCCCGCCACCGGGCCGCGGTCGGCGCATCGTCGGCGGCGGTGCCAGGATCCTCGCGCTCGGGCTCGACGCCCGCGTCGAGTGCGGCCAGGGTCTCCTCGTCGTAGACGTCCTCGAGCGCCGGCGGCGCGTCCCACGGCCACTGGGCGGAGGACCACGACGGGGACGTCGTCACGGGAGCGCCACCGCGAGGTCGTAGGCGCGGCGCTTCGCCACGCCGAGAGCCGCCGCGACGTTCGCCGCCGCGTCCCGCTTGGAGGCGCCGCCGGCGAGCTCGGCCTCGAGCGCGGCGACGATGTCGGCGTCCTCGGCCGGCGCCGCCGCGGGAGCGCCGGCCACCACCAGCACGAACTCGCCTCGAGGCGGATGCTCCTCCGCCCAGGCATGGGCACCTTCGAGCGAGCCCCGCCAGAGCTCCTCGTGGAGCTTGGTCAGCTCGCGGGCGATGGTCACCCGGCGCGCGGGCCCGAGGGCCTCGGCCAGGTCGGCCAGGGTGCGCACCACCCGATGGGGCGCCTCGTAGAAGACCATGGTGCGGGGCTCGGACGCCAGGGCGACCAGGCGCTCACGGCGACCCGAGCCCTTGCGCGGCAGGAACCCTTCGAAGCAGAACCGGCCCGCGGGCAGCCCGCTCGCCACCAAGGCGGCGATGGCCGCCGACGGGCCGGGCACCACCTCGACGACGTGGCCGGCGTTGGCCGCGGCCGCCACCAGGCGCTCGCCGGGGTCGGAGATGCCCGGGGTGCCGGCATCGGTGACGACGGCGACGCGCCGTCCGGCGTCGAGCAGATCCAACACGGTGCGCACCTGGGTGGGCTCGGTGTGGTCGTTCACCACGAGCAGGCGGGGCGCCCGCACGCCGGCGTGCTCGAGGAGGCGGCCGGTGCGACGGGTGTCCTCGCAGGCGACGACGTCGGCCGAGGCCAGCGCCTCGACGGCGCGGGGCGCGAGATCGCCCAGGTTGCCGATGGGCGTGGCCACCAGGATGAGGGCGCCACGCCCCGGCCCGCTACCGTCAGCGCCCGCCATGTCCACCACCGTCCAGATCGTCGGCGCCCTGCTCGTGCTCGCCGGCTTCGCCGCCGCGCAGCTGGGGCGCTGGTCGACCGAGAGCATCCCGTACCTCGTCACCAACCTGGTGGGGGCGTCCCTGCTGGCCGTCACGGCGGTGGCCAGCGCGCAGTGGGGCTTCCTCCTTCTGAACGCGACGTGGGCGGCGGTGGCGCTCGTCGGCCTCGTCGGCGCGCTGCGGCGCCACGGCGGTCCTCCCCAGCACGAGCACCCGCCCCTCCCGCCCACCTGAGCGCCGACGGCGGATGGATCGGAGCGACTCGCCGGTCGGTGTCCGGACTTCGACCCCCTCCGGCCCGCGGCGAGGGGGCGGCGCCGACTCCGTCCAACGGCGAGAATCGAGGAAGTGAGCCGGTCCCGTGTCCGCGCTCGGCGACGACGAGCACCCTCGTCCCGTCGCGGCCGCGCCCACGGCGGGGGCAGTACGGAGACCAGCCGCGATCGCCGGCACCGTCGTCACGGTCACGCCCGCACCTCCAGCTGCACGCCGGGGGCGACGCCCCAGCGCTCGAAGGAGCCGGCCTCGGCCTCGATGACGCACCGCGCCTTCAGGCACGGGCGCCCGATCCGGTTGGGCGCCATGTGGGCGGTGCGCAGGACGACGAGGTCGGCGTCGCAGTACGCCACGTCGATCGGGAAGCGCATGCGCACGGTGTGCACGGCCCGCGCCGGGCGCAGCAAGAGGGCGCCGTCGATGCCGTCGCGACCCAGCAGGCCGCGGCTGCGCAGCCGCGCGGTGTCGGCGACGTCGAGGCTGGCCAACACCTTGTCGTCGCGCAGCAGCCAGGGCACGCGGTGACTCTGGCCCCTCCGCCGCCGATGTGCAACGCGCAGGTGGGCCACGATGTCGTCGGCAGCGACGACCGGCGCCGCCAGGGAGGCACCGACATGGGACGACTCGCAGGCGCAGGGCCCGAGGGGGAGCGCTCGGATGGCGCTTCGTTCGACCAGGCAGACCCGCCGGCGGCGCGGGCCGACGGCGGGCGGTCCGGCGGCGGTCGCCTCGAGGGTCGGGTGGCCCTCGTCGTCGGCGCCGGCCAGACCGAGGGCGAGACCGTGGGCAACGGCCGGGCGGTGGCCCTCACGTTCGCCCGGGAGGGCGCCCTGCTCGTGCTCGCCGACCGAGACGCCGCCAGCCTCGCCGAGACCGCCCGGCTCACGGGCACCGATCCGGTCCAGGTGGTGGTCGACATCGCCGCCGACGACGGGCCGGACCGGGTCGTGGCCGCGGCCATCGAGGCCCACGGCCGCCTCGACGTCCTGCACAACAACGTCGGCATCGGCGCCGGCGACGCGCCGCCGCACCACCTGACCGACGAGGCCTACGACCGCATCATGGACGTCAGCCTCCGAGCCATGTGGCGCACCTGCCGGGCCGCCGTCCCTGAGCTGCGCCGGAGCGGGAACGGGGCCATCGTCAACATCTCCTCGCTGGCCGCGGTCGCGTCCGCCGGCGGCCTCACCGCCTACAAGCTGGCGAAGGCCGGCGTGAACGCCCTCACCCAGAACCTCGCCATGACCAACGCCAAGTACGGGGTGCGGGCCAACGCCATCATGCCGGGCTTCATCGACACGCCGATGGCCGTCGACGCGGTGGCCCGGATGGGCGACGGTGACCGCGCCCCCATCGCCGCCGCCCGGGCCGCGGCGGTGCCGATCGGCCGGCAGGGCACGGCCTGGGACGTGGCCAACGCCGCACTCTTCCTCGCGTCCGACGAGTCGGCGTTCATCACCGGCGTCGTCTTGGCGGTCGACGGCGGCCAGTCCGCCCGCGTGGGCTGACGGCCGGCGGCGCGGCCGGCGCGAGACGCCCCGACCCTTCGGCCGCGAGAAGCGAGATGGAGGACCCGACGGCTCGTCGCCGCGTGCCCGGTGAGAGGTCGGCGCACCCCATTCTGCGATGACGGCCTGCCCGCCCACGCCGCCGCCTCAGACGTTGAAGCGGAACTCCATGACGTCGCCGTCCTCCACGACGTACTCCTTGCCCTCGACACGGAGCTTGCCGATGTCTCGGGCCTGGTGCCAGCCGCCGGCCTCGAGCAGCTCGTCCCAGTGAATGACCTCGGCCCGGATGAAGCCCCGCTGGAAGTCGGTGTGGATCACGCCGGCGCACTCGGGGGCCTTCGACCCGGCCCGGAACGTCCACGCCCGGGACTCCTTCTCGCCGGTGGTGAAGAACGTGCGCAGGCCGAGCGCGTTGTAGGCGGCCCGCACGAAGCGGGGCAGGGCCCCTTCGCCGAGCCCGAGCGCCTCGAGCATCTCGGTGCGCTCGTCGGGGTCGAGCAGCGCCGCCTCGGCCTCGAGCTGCACACAGGCTCCGAACACGGGGGCGTCGTCGCCCAGCTCGGCGATGACGGGCGCCACGACGTCCTCGATGTGCTCGAGCTGCTCCTCGTCGACGTTGACCACGGCCAGCACGGGCTTGTTGGTGAGCAACCAGTAGGAGTGCAGCAGCTCGCGGTCGGCCGCCTTCACGTCGCTGCGGTAGAGAGGGGTGCCCTCCGCCAGCACGGCGTGGACCGCGTCGAGGGCGCGGACCTCGTCGACCAGTGACTTGTCGAGCTTCGAGGCCTTGCGCTTCCGCTCGATCTGCGCCTCGACGGTCTCGAGGTCGGCGAGGGTGAGCTCGAGCTCGACGATGCGGAGGTGCTCGAGCGGGTCGGTCGGGCCGGGCACGTCGGCGTCGGCGAAGGCCCGCAGCACGTAGACGATTGCGTCGACCTCGCGGATGCCGCCCAGGAAGCGGTTGCCCAGACCCTCGCCCTTGCTGGCGCCCTCGACCAGGCCGCCGATGTCGGTGAACTGCACGGCGGCGCTGATCACGTTCTTCGACTGGCTCATCTCGGCGAGCTTGTCGAGGCGCTCGTCGAAGACCTTGGCCACGCCCACGTTGGGGTCGGTGGTGGCGAACGCGTACGGGGCGGCGAGGGCGCCGCCGCCGGCGAGGGCGTTGTAGAGCGACGACTTCCCCGCGTTGGGAAGGCCGACGAACCCGAATCTCTCCATCCTCGGACCGTACCGGCCGCCGGTAGGGTCGACCCCAATGGACCAAGCGACCGTGGCGATGCCGACGCCTGACCGTGCAGCCGTCGTAGCCACGGACGGGCATTCGTCGACCAACCGTGCCAGCGATGCCGCCGACCCGGTCAGGACAGCAGACGCAACCGGTGGCGGCGCCCGACCGACCGCCGGCGCGGCCGCAGGGGCCGGTGCGTCCGCTCGCCCGACCACCCGTGCGGCGACCGAGGTCCTCGTCGCCGGTGGGAGCGGTCGACCGACAGACCGTGCGGCCGGCGAACACTCGGGAATCGGCGGGTTGACCACCGCGCCCGGGGTGACGTCGTGACCGAGCCGCTGGCGCCGGCCGAGGCGCTCGACCGCATCGTCTACCTGCTCGACCGGGGCCTCCAGCCGTCGCAGAAGGTGCGGGCCTTCCAGAAGGCGGCCGACATCGTGCGTGAGCTGGGCGACGACGAGATCGCCCGACGGGCCGCCGCCGGCACCCTCACCGAGCTCGACGGCATCGGCGACTCCACCGGCACCGCCATCGCCGAGGCGGCGAAGGGCCTCGTGCCCGAGTACCAGCGCAAGCTCGAGGAGTCCACGGTCGTCCCCCTCGGAGCGGGCCGTGACATCCGGGAGGCGCTGCGAGGGGACTGCCACCTGCACTCGCACTGGTCCGACGGCGGGGCGCCCATCGCCGACATGGCCGCTACGGCTCAGGCCCTCGGCCACGAGTACCTCGTGATGACCGACCACTCCCCCCGCCTCACCGTGGCCCACGGGCTCAACCGGGACCGCCTGCTGGCCCAACTCGACGAGATCGAGGCCCTCAACGCCGAGCTGGCCCCGTTCCGCATCCTGACCGGCATCGAGGTCGACATCCTCGAGGACGGCACCCTCGACCAGGACGAAGACCTGCTCGCCCGCCTCGACGTCGTCGTGGCCTCGGTGCACTCCAAGCTGCGCATGGAACCCCAACTGATGACCCAGCGCATGGTGTTGGCCATGGCCAGCCCCCACACCGACATCCTGGGGCACTGCACGGGCCGCAAGGTGGTGGGCCGGGGACGGCCGCCCTCCGACTTCGACGCCGAGATCGTGTTCGCCGCGTGCGCCCGCTTCGACAAGGCCGTCGAGATCAACTGCCGCCCCGAGCGCCAGGACCCGCCCGACGACCTGCTCGACCTCGCCCTCGAGTGGGGCTGCAAGATCAGCATCGACACCGACGCCCACGCCCCCGGCCAGCTCGAGTGGCAGAACTTCGGCTGCGACAAGGCAGCGGCGCACGACATCGCCGTCGACGAGATCGTCAACACCTGGGCCGCCGACGACCTGCTGGCCTGGACCGCCTCCCACGCCGACGCCTGAAGCGGCGGCGGCGGGGTTGACCGAACGCCGGGCCGGCGGCGGCGGCGGTGACGTATGGCCGCCCATCGGTGGAAGGGTCTCGTTCTTTGGACCGTTGACCGCGCTGAGCGCGGTCAACGGTCCAAAGAATCCACCGTGCGCCGCAAGACCGGCCTGACGGCGACGGCCGCCTATGGCTTCGCCGCAGACAAGGTTCCGCCGTCGGTGATGCTCCTATGAATGGTCAAGAGGCTTGTTGGTCGAGCCAGGTGCGGTAGCGGTGTTCGAGCTCGCGGGGTCGGCGGGTGCCTCGTTCGAGTTCGCTGATGCGCGATGGGTGGGTGCCGAGCTCGGTTGCGGCGGTGGT